>CAMHIH010000006.1 GCA_946185175.1 uncultured Candidatus Saccharibacteria bacterium | reverse complement strand
CGCTTAATCGCCTCTTCAATCTCATTCGCCACGGCATCATCATAATTAGATGCGCGCGTAAAAGAAATGTCATACGGACGAAATTCAATTTTAAATTCGTTACGATGTTCAACGACTTCATTATTCTTACCGACGCCAAAAGTGTATTTCAGTTCAATCGTCATATGCATAAGTTGCTTCAGAAGCCCCGAAGCATGTAGCTTTTCGAGCTCAGCGTAGCTATGCACCGACGGCAAGTTGCGCTGTACTTTGGAGTATAGATAAATCACAAAGCCAGCCGAGTAAGCCTTCTTATGCTCATATTCACGATATTCGAACCTCAAATCCTGGTTCTTCTTTTCGTCCGCTTCGTTCAGGGCTAATAATTTGCTGTTCTTGGCGTCAAGATATTTACAAAGGTCAAGCACATAATCGAGCATTGGAACGGCATTATTGTAACTGTAAACACGATTTATCATTTGTAAATTATCCATAAGCCGATTATAGCACAGGGGAGAGGGGCAACTATTCTCACATACGCAGTCAAAGCTTTAATCGCGTGAAATTTTTTAGAACAAATTATTTCACGCAATAGGGAATGACAGGGGTAAAACTATGCGCCACCCCTGTTGCAAAAACAAACTTCAGCAAAAAACGAACAAAACCGAACAAAAGCCGACAGTGGGTTAGACTAGCCCGTAGACCATTATGCCCAAAGCTCTAGCTGACTATCCGCACTACCCGTCGTCACATCACTGCGCGGATCCACATACCAATATATCCGTATAAAAAATCATTCACAAAAATCAAAAAATTTTTATAAAAAATCATGAACGCACAAAATCGCGCAGAAGCGCACGGAAGTGCAAAAAGCTTATGGATACCAAGCCAAAGCCGAAAAATAGCATATACGCAAAAATAGGGCGCAAATAGGCACATATTAGCGGCGGGGTCCAAAAAATAGCCATAATCGAGACGGGTGTACAATCAACTTTTGCCCAGAATCTTAATGTCGCACAATGTATATTTTACGACTTATAAGAGTCATAATGTCGGATATATAAACAACCAGCACATACCGCCAACATAGCTACCTAATATAGCAAAACGGCTTGCACTATTGTCGGATCGATATTTTTATCGGCCATCATAATGATATTTTTCCGAGTTAACAGATAGGGGGCACGCATTAAAAAATACAGCGCTTTCGTCGGAAGCGCTGGCTAGAAGTCCTAGATTTGACACGCCATCAGACAAATCATATCAACGACCCCTGTAAATCCACATATTACAACATATTTCACCCTAAATAATCAATATTTCACGCCATAATTTCACGAATCCGTCAATTTTTCGACTCCTCCGCCCCGCCCGGCCCATTTTCTACCCATCCGGCAATCAGCCAACGCCCCACTCTTCCGCTTCACACTTTTTCTTGACCGAACAAAAACCGAACAAACTAATAGAGTGATAGTGTAACTTTAGCCCAGCCAAATACCTCCAGGCCTACTTGTAGTAGGCTTTCCCTTTGACGCGTAGATCAACGTATTCGCAGCTAATCCCCTGCTCATACAGATAAGTCGACATATGTGCCATATCCTCTGCTTGCACCGCACTGCTCCGATCAATCGTCATCTTATAATACTCGGCATGATTCACTAAATAGACGTGCACTTCCCTCGCCTTCTGGTAAGGCAAGACAACTCGCTCAACCTCAAGATTATATTCTTTAGCATCAGCCTCTAGGCGCGCCACGAATTCCGTCACGCGACTAGAAATCTCCGTGTTCGCATTCTGGTCAATAATATCAACCGTCGGCGTTAATGACTCTTGGATTTCGGCCATCAATGCTGCTTCCCGCTCATTTGCGACCCGAATCGAAATCGTCGCAATTGCCCCCACTAAAATCACCAAAAACAGAACCGCTGCCGCAACCGCGACTCTGTTTTTGCGACTTTTCTTCTTATGAGCCTTGCTGCGCTCAAGTTCGGCTTGGCGTTTCTGGCGACTCTCGCCAGCTATTGTATAGCCAACCCGAAACTGACCACTTTGAGACTTCTGCCGCCGACGTGGCGGCAGAGTCTCCTCAATCGAAGCGTCGTCAATCTTATCCTTGCTTCGAAATAGCTTCATTTTTAACGATTTTGCAAAACCTCAAGACCCGGTAACGTCTCGCCAGATAGCAATTCTAGGCTAGCGCCGCCGCCCGTTGAAACTAGGCTAAAGTTAAGGCTTTTATCTTCCTTCATTAGAGATTCGACGTAACCAGCAGTATCACCGCCACCAACAATTGTCGTCACACCATCAAGGTGTCCCATCGCTTCGGCAATCTTACGCGAGCCGGCCGAAAATTCTGCTTCTTCAGTCATACCCATCGTACCATTCCAGACTATCGTCTTAGCACCGTTAATCATCTCGATGATATGATTAGCGCTCGCCTCATCGATGTCCAATTTCGCACCTTCGTTATTCTGCGCAAATCCATTTGCGACGAAAATCTTTGGATCGCTAGCCTCATAACCATCTGCTGCAATTTTGCCACCCACCGCAATACTGTCGGCAATTGGCAAGAAGCGCTCAATCAGTGGCTGCTTGTCTGCAACTTTTGCGCCGCCAATAATCACCAATACAGGATGCTCAGGGTCGGAAATTGCGCCCTCAAGGCTAGAGACTTCTTTTTCAACCAACAAACCAGCTACGCCCGGCAACAAACGCGCCAACGCGTCGGTTGAAGCGTGTGCGCGATGAATCACCGCAAAACCGTCCTGCACAAACACATCTGCACCAGTCGCATCAACAATTTGCTTCGCAAATTCTTCCGAGTTAGCCTCTTCGTCCGGCGAGAAACGCAAGTTCTCAAGCAAAATTACGGAGCCATCATCAATCCTTTCAATGAAGCTTTTTACCTCTGGGCCAACCGTCTTATTCATAAAGTGAACGCGTGAACGTTTGCCTGCAAGCAAAACTGCCAGCTGCATCACTACCGGCTTAAGTGACAATTCCGGCTTCACCTGCCCTTCCGGGCGGCCTAAATGCGAAATTAGTACAACTTTCTTTGCGCCGTGATCAACTAAGTATTCTATCGTCGGCAGACTGGCGCGAATCCGCATATCGTCTACGATCTCGCCATCTTTCAATGGCACATTATAATCAACCCGCACAAGCGCTACCTTGCCCTGCCAGTCGATGTCACGAATTGTCTTTTTACGAAAGTCCATTCGTTATCCTCCTTTTACCCTTTTATGATGCTTTTAAATTTTACGAACTTCAATTCGGTTTGTGCCACCCTCTTCGTCGCGCAGACCGGTCACGAATACTACCGTTAACTCCTTCTGCCCTTCTTCGAGTTTTAAGTAGCCATTTGTCTTTAGTTCCTTCACTAACTCTACAACATAATCTTCGGTATATGGCCGTACATAGGATGAATTAGCGTAAGTTAAAGCCAACTGCCCTGCCACACGCGGATTACTCGACACAGAAATCATTGGCACATTAGGGCGTTGCGCAGCAATCGAATCCGCCGTCGCACCCGTTCGCGTACCGACCGCAATCAAGTCCGCATCGATTTTCTCGGCCAAACGCACTGCAGCCTGAGAAATTGCATCATAGTTCTTATACTCGCCGGTAACTTCTTTGCCGAGCGGCATAATCTTTGAGTTTGCCTGAGTATAAAGAATCACTTTCTTCATTTCTTTAACAGTCTCAATTGGATATTTACCGTTGGCAGTTTCATCCGAAAGCATTACTACGTCAGTGCCAAGCAATACTGCCGTCGCAACATCGGAAACTTCCGCACGGGTCGGGCGCGGATTGTCAACCATCGATCCCATCATCTGAGTTGCCACGATACAAAGCTTGCCATATTGGCGGCATAGCGCAATCAATTTGCGTTGGACGATTGGTACAATCTCGGCACCCGCTTCGTAAGCCAAGTCGCCACGCGCCACCATAATGCCATCAGTTGCTTTTACGATTTCTTCTAGCGTCTCGTCGCTTTCAACCGCCTTCTTGGTCTCGATCTTTGCGATAATTTGCGCCGTCGAACCATAAGAGACCATAATCTGGCGCAATTTGTTGATGTCATCCGCAGTCTGAATGAAGCTCATTGCCACATAATCGAAATCGCGACTTGCACCAAATTCTATATCGGCCAAATCTTTTTCCGTGATTATGTCGCCACACATATCCGTATCCGGCAAATTGATGCCCTTGCGACTCATCACAAAACCATCGTTTTCGGCGCGAATTTTAATTGCTGTCGACGAGCATACTTCAATGCATTCGCCTTCAACTTTACCGTCGAATAGCAGTACCGGCTCGCCAACTTTAACTTTCTCGGCCAAGTTATATTGCACCGGCAAAACCTTGCCGCCGTCATGCTCTTTGCAAGCATAATCAAGAATCAATTCGTCACCAGTCTTAATATCCAAATGATTGTCTTTGATATCGCCTAAACGAATTTTTGGCCCCTGCAAATCTTGCACAATTGCAACAGATTTGCCACGTTCGGCTGCATATTTACGGATAATTCGAATTTGTTCGTCGCGTTCATCGTAAGTACCGTGACTGAAGTTCAGACGGAAGCCATTTACGCCCGCATATACCATCTCTTTGAGCTTTTCTTCCCCAAAGACCGACGGGCCTACCGTCGCAAGAATTTTTGTACGTTTAAATAGTTTGCTCATATCAATGATTATATCATCAGAAGAACAAACAACATAAGCTCTTTAGAAAATCAAATGGGGCGTCCAATCTCGCGATCGGGCGCCCCTCATTACTATAATGTACAAACGTCGCTGACGGCTAGAGCTTCCCTTCAAGGAATTCACTTTCCCGATGCACATCGACCATCAATTCTACTCAACTCAGTTACTAGGAAGCAGTAATAAAAACAGGAAAAAACCCGGATTTATCCTATACATCTCTTCACTTTCGTCTTTTAAATTGAGGTTTCAGCGCGGGGTGCTTCATCCTCGCAGTTTCACAATGTTGTTTTTTTCTTGCGAAAAAGCCAACACCATGGCACTTATCCGATTGCCATTATCGGTACTCCGTCAGCGACGCCGAGCTACTGGGGATGAGAGTACAGCAGCACTCTCCTCACCTCCTCTCGTAATTGACAGTATAGACATTATAGCATACTTTGCCAGAAAAGTCAATATTAACTAATTTCGGCAATTAAATATACTACTTCTACCCCTGTTAATCTCTAGTCCTAATTCGTAAAAACCATTTTTACAAAAATCCCAAAATGCCACAAAAAGTATCCCCTGCGGGATACTTTTCAAATTCAACATGGTGATCACGGTGGGAATCGAACCCACGATTGCCAGGATGAAAACCTGGAGTCCTAACCACTAGACGACGTGACCAGAATGTTTATATTCTAGCATAATCGTAGCCTCAGCACAAGCCCTAGCGCAAAAACTAATCTTTACTTGCCGCGGTCGCCGATACGACATCCAATACGATATCCGCCAAGTTTTTCGCGGCGTTATCCTTCGAGAAATTCTTCAAATTCTCGCCCAGCTCTTCACGCTTCTTTTTATCTTTAATCAACTTTTTAATTTCTTTTAATAGCACCTGTGGGTCTTTATTCATCTTTTCGTCACTCACCACAATAGCCGCATCTTCTTTTGCGTAAGTTTCCGCATTTTTAACTTGGTGATATCCTGGCAATTTTTGATTCGGCACCATAATCACCGCTTTTGCCATACTAGACAATTCCGTCATGGTCGATGCTCCTGCGCGACTCACTACTACATCCGCCGCCCCAAACAACTTAAACATCTCGCCCGAAAATTCCAACATACGAAAATTACTCTTTAGCTCACCATCTTCCCAAGTTTCGTATTCTTTAAGGTCTAGCATATTCGCATAGTGCATCCGCCCCGCAATCAACAACACACTTGTAGACTTCAGCAAATCTGGCAGTATTTCTTTAATCGCTAAATTAATATGCTCTGCCCCCTGGCTACCACCAGTCACCACTAATAACGGCTCGTCTTCATTAAAACCAAATTCTTTCTTTAGTGACTTCTGCTTCTTTTCGCTGGCTGGCCGGAATTCCTGATTAATCGGGATTCCTGTCCAAACCGCTTTATCCTCTGGATAGGAATAATACTTTAACGGCATACCAGTTGCCACTTTTGCGGCATGCTTGGCCAACACTCGATTCGTCAGCCCCGGCGTAGCATCGCTGTCATGAATCACATAAGGAATCTTTAGCCAATATGCCACTACACCTACCGGCAGGCAAACATAACCACCCTTCAGGAAGATAACATCCGGACGATTCTTTTTGCCAACTAAGCGACAAAAGCTCTGTATAAAACCGCCAATGATTCGGAAGAAATCCATTATATTCTGCAAAATCACGTCAAAATGCTGTAAATAATCGATGAATTTGAAATTTGTATAGCGTCGCAACTTACCAGCCGCAATTTTGCGCACTCGCAAATCCATCTCGTTTTCGAAAGCCAACTTTTGGACATTTTTGTAATATTTTTTGTCCGTCCAAAATTCAACTTTTGCGCGTGGGCGTACTTTCCAAATCTCACGAACGACGGCGATAACCGGCGTCACGTGCCCCCCGCTGCCGCCCCCTACTACTAGTATCTTCATTGATGTCTTCCCTTTGCGTCCAACATGATTTTTGTAAAACAATACCGTAGGCAAAAGCTACGCACATTAGGCTAGAGCCACCATAGCTTAGAAATGGTAAGGTTGTACCCTTCATCGGTATCATACCGACCATTCCACCTACATGCATTATAACATGTGCCAAAATCCAAGCAAAAACCCCTATTACCAGCATCCGATCTTCCGCGTTTTTCATTCGATGCGACGTTGCCTGGATTCGGTACAGCATAATTAAATAACCAATCAAAAGCAACATAGCGCCAAAGAATCCACCAATTTCACCGATAATTGGGAAAATCGAATCTGAAATCGCCTCTGGCAAATAACCTGTCGCCGAAATACTATTGCCAATACCGACACCAGTCAGTCCGCCAGTACCAAAGCTCACTAGCGCATTGTCACCATGATAGCTGCCACTCGAAAAGCTCGCCAAACGATCCGCGCGGTGCTCCGAGTCTCCCATATTCAGCAGAGCGAATGCTCCTACAATTACCAACAATCCCGCTATAGCAATCTGCGCCCAAGTCATTCCCGCCACAAAAGACATCACCCCCATCATAAAGATAATCACCACAGTATTACCAAGGTCTTTTTGCAAAAAGCCCACAATCACAACTACCAGCGCCGCCGCCACCAATAGCGGTACCCAAAATTCCGCTTTGCCGTAAGTGCCTTTTTCTTTGCGGTCGCTTACGAGCCACGCCGTGTAAAATAGAGCGGCAATCTTTAATAGTTCCGATGGCTGAAAACTCATGCCAACATTCAGCCAACGACACGCACCCAATTCACACTGCGTCAACGGTAAGGCCGAAATGGATGTGTAAATATTTAGCGCTATTGTGCCCCACCAAAAAATTTTAATAATTTGCGTTTTGTGTTCTTTCCAATAACTCTGGACCTTATCACGCCAAAAGAAAATCGCACCAGCCAACATCGCAATCACCGCCATCGCGATTGATCGCACATGCCCAACAAAATAAGTATTTTCTGGTTTACCTTCTGCTAAAGCTACACGTGGCCCAATTGCATACATTACAAGCAGGCCAACCGCCAAAAAAATCACCGCCAGAATTACCAATACCACATCCACGCGATGTTTTCTCATTAGCGAATGATGCCCCCACCCATAGCCAAGAACACGCCAAGCATTGCCAATACACCGCCAATAATCCAAAAGCGCATCACAACCTTACTCTCTTCCCAACCTTTCGCCTGTAAGTGATGGTGAATCGGTGCGCTCAAAAAGATTTTACGATGGAAGAATTTCTTCGAAATAATCTGCAATAATGACGACCCAGCCTCTATCACAAACAGGCCGCCAATCACCGGCAACAGCAAGAATGAGTTCGTCATCATCGCCACCACACCGAGGCCAGCACCCAGTGCAAAAGAGCCCGTATCACCCATCATGAAGCGCGCCGGGAACACATTAAACCAAATGTAGGCCAATAATGCGCCTATCACAATGAAACAAAAGCCCGCCAAATACCACTGTTCCTGTAGTAGCGCAATCACGCCATAAGAGCCGTAAGCTAACATCGCCAAGCCACCCGCCAGACCATCCATGCCATCCGTGATATTTACCGCATTGCCGGTCGCAACTACCGCAAAAGCAAACAATACAATCATGCCTGCCATGCCAATAGGCAAAGCACCCACGAATGGAATATTAATTGCAGTCCATCCCAATTTATAGGCAAAAAACCAGCCCAAGAATAAACCCAATGCGCTAATCATGGCAAACTTAACTGGCGCACGCAGGCCAGCCACTTTATCCTTGCCAAACAAGTTCAATAAATCATCAATAAAACCAATTGCACCACCGCCCACAAAAGCCGCAATCGGTAGCCAAGTCTGGCCACGATTCAGACAACACACAACAGTCACTACAGTTACAGCAATTAGCATAATGATGCCGGCCATTGTCGGGAAATGACGCTTGATTTTTTCTTCGTGCGCCTTGTTCATATACTTTAATTCTTCGCCCGTAATCGCAACGCTTTTTTGTTTTTTCCAAAGCTTGTGCTTATAAGCAAAATTAGTGTAAATCGGCGTTATGAACATCGCCAACAAGAATGAACCAAGCGCTAAAATCAGTTCGTAGCCGATACTGTTGTTTATTTCATCAAACATAAGATAATTATACTACATCCTCTTAAGCTTATTATTGTGCGGGCGGTATTCTTAGGTATTGCAACATGTAATTGCTAATCTCCGTAAAGACTGGGATTGCATCATAACTACCCCATAATAGTCTGTCACCGTCTAGACGAATCAGTATGACATATTCCGGCGTATCACCATTGCCAGACCCGCCGAAACCAATTGCGCCAGCAATAGTCTGATCGGAGGTATATTCACCCCTTTCATTCAAAGTCTCGGCCGTACCAGTCTTAACCCCCACACGATAGCCTGGCAAATCGGCATAGCCGCCATTTACGCGGCGCACGTCTATCAACATATCGCGCATCGTCGCACTAGCCTCCTCGCCAATGGCATGTTGATATTTTGGCTCTTCTTCGGTCTTTGGAATAAACTCGCCACTATCATTTACTACGCCCGCTACGATTGTCGGCTGATAATAATCGCCATTGTTAATCAAAACGGAAAAACCCGCCGCCACTTGCACCATCGTTAGGTTCATACCCTGGCCAAAGGTCATATTGGCATAACGCACTGCATTACCTTCTTGTTTTTCTGGGCCAACAATCGTGCCAGCCTCCTCATAGAGCTCAATACCAGTTTTTTTCCCAAGACTAAAGCGATCAGTTAAATAATTGTAGAGTGTTGTTCTGGCCTGTTTTGAAATTTGTCCACCACCGATTCGGCGCAAGGCCTCAACGCTACCTGTATTTAACGAGTAGTCCAAAGCTTCCGTGAAGGTAATATTGCCATAATGCGAAGTCGAGCCATTCGCATTATGGATTTTACGATCGCCCACCTCCGTCACGCCAGTGTTGTAATACGTATCCGTTGGCTCCAATACGCCCTCGTTAATTGCTGTTGCATATGTAAATGTTTTGCATACACTTGCCGGCTCATACGGACTTTCGGTTGCACGATTTGTAAACAAACTCGCGTCAGTTACTTTCCAATACTCTTCCGGATTATAAGTTGGATAATTCGCCATTGCGTAAATATGTCCATTGTTCGGATTCATTACTAATGCAGCCGCCTTCGAAATACCTGGCTTCTGCTCGGTGGCATTCTTCAAAATGCTTTCAACTTTGCGTTGCACATTCTCGTCAATTGTTAAAACCACATTTTCTCCGTCTTCTGCCGGAATCTCGATATTATCATCGCCAATAGACAACGGAATTTGATTTACATCCGTTACGGTCTTCAACATACCATTCTTGCCAGATAGGCGCTCGTTTAGTGACCCCTCAATGCCAGTACCAATGCCCTCCGCATTTACAAAGCCTAAGACCTGACTAGCCATTTCGCCGAATGGATAAACCCGCCGTGAAGTTTCTTTTTGGCCGACGCCACGCAGATTTGCTTCTTTTACGGCCGCCACGGTGTCGTAATTAACATGGTGCGCAATTTCGATGTATTGCGATTTCATGTTTTCCCAAACCTTATCCCAGCCCACAATCATCTGTTCGCCCAAAATCGGGTCCAACGCTTTCTGTACAGTGTCTTTATCCTTTACGTAGCTCGGATCAACAAAAACCGTCCACGTACGTTCGTTGATTACGGCTGGCACCACGTCCTCATCGCCGTCCATCAAATAAACTTCACCCCGCTTCGCCTCAAGCTCATATTGTTTAATACGTGTTTCAGCCGCTTTGGCTTTATATTCCTCGTGGTGAATTACCTGAATATCAAAAAGCCTAAAAGCCACAGCTGCCAATAATAAAGCTGGTACCACTTTGAGAAAACCGTAACGCGTATTCACGCTAAACATAAGCCTATTTTACCAAATCCTTCCTTCAAAAACAGCCCCGCCAAGAGGCCGCTTTCTAACATAAAAATTCAGGAACTATATTTATTCCGCCACGAAATCCGCCGCCGATGCTACCACCATCGTACTAGCAGCCTCGTTCCCCTCTTCGGTCGCCGCCGCTGCGGTCATTTTAGCGTTTTCCACCGCTAAAGCATCACGCTGTGCTTCGAGATTCGTAATTTCACTATCAATATTAGCAATCGCCATATCGTAGCTCGTTACGCTCGCGCTCTGCGCTACTGAAAATAAACCAATTATTACAACTAAGGCCACAAAAATACCGATTCGCCCAAATGGACCAAGGCTAATTTTCGCATTATGCCGGACAGAGTTACGATTCGGCGCCCAGGTCATCGACCCGATCGCGCTACTGCCTCCAGCACGCCTCGCAGTTCCATAGTATGCTGACATTTAAAATATAATTCCACTCATTTTTATGTTTATGTTTATGTTAGATAAGCTTTGGCGATAGCCGAGCAACAGGTCAAGATCGCTCGGCTTCGTCCAAAGAAGGTCAAAAATTTTTACACTTCCCTCAAAAACTTCACCTATATGGTACCCCTAGGTCAATTGGGGCATGTATAGATTAAGCTCGAAAAATTTTCGTCAAAAGTATTCGGTCAAAAATACTCTTCTTTTCGCCAAAGCAATTAGCGGAAAATCACAGCAACTTTTTGTGCGCGGGATTTGTTGGTAACTTGGATTTTTGCCATTTTAAATGACTCCTTTTATTATTGTTTGTTTTTGTTTTTACGATTGCCCGATCCGCGCTTCGTTTCGGGCAACTATCAGAATTAAATTCTCTCAGCTACTCGCAACTTAGCGCTTCTCGCGCGTGGATTGATATCAATTTCATTTTTGTCCGCAATAATTGGTTTTTTCGTAATTATCTCTAGGCTGGATTCAATTCCTTTTGAACTTTCTTCCTTGAAGAAATCTTTTACGAGACGATCCTCCAGGCTATGAAAAGAAATAATTGCGACTCGACCGCCCGGGTTTAGCAACTTCGGCAGCAAAACTAAAGTTTTTTCGATTTCGCCAAGTTCGTCATTTACGACGATGCGAATCGCTTGAAATATTTTAGTTGCCGGATGCGTATGCGAATATGGTGATTTGGATTTAATTAAATCCGCCAATTCAGTCGTGGTCTCTATCGGACGATGCATACAAATTTCTCGCGCCAACAATTCTGCGCGTCCCTTCCGTTCTTCGCCATACTTTACAAAAATCTCCGCTAGTTTTCGCTCGCTCCATTTATTCACGATTTGCCATGCATCCAAATCTTGCGATTCGTCCATACGCATGTCCAACCGTGCTGCTTGCGCGAATGAAAAACCACGCTCCGCTCGGTCTAATTGCGGTGAAGAAACGCCAAAGTCAGCCAGAATCATATCGAACTTTTCATTATTCTCCACAAGTCGTAGCGCCGTATTGTAAAAATCGCTATGTATCAATTTCGGCTTCTCCGTTTGGTACTTCGCACTTAAGAAATTAATCGCATTTTGATCACGGTCATTCAGGACCGCACCATTATAATTCCGCGTTACTTCCAAAATCTTATCAGCATGCCCACCGTATCCGGCCGTCAGGTCTAAATATGTTTCACCTGATTGCGGTCGTAAATACTTAATCACGTCCGATAATAACACTGGAATATGAACTTCATTCATTTCTTCATTATATCTTGTTCGAATCCGAACATCTAGAAATTTCGGATGTTTGTGTTTGATTTGTTTTTATTTAAGTTATACATCTTAAGATTCTATGGAAGCCAGCGTATAGCCAACTCGCGCCATAGTGTTGAGAGACTTAATCTGTATGAGGTGAGTTATATATGTTTGGGAGGTGTGTATTTTAAGAAAGGTACCTATTGAATTCGGTTTCGCGTATTCTAAACGCGTCCGAAACTCCTAGGTGACCGGACTCGAACTTTGTAAATGTGCTGCTACAAAAATCCCGAACTTTAGTTCTTGTGTAGTGTAACGATTTGAAAATTAGTCGATTGGTCAGTAATGTGAATTGTCTTTTTCATTTGATTCTTATAGCCAATCGTCCTTGTCGATCTTTTTGTTTTTCGTGGTGTTTGTTTTTATGCTTTCCACTTGTCCTTAGTTTAAGCAAGTTTTTTGGCTTTTGCAAGTACCATTTTTTACACATTTAGCCATATTCTGTGCAAAAACGCCAGTTCAATCAGGGGAAAATTCGAACAAAAAATGATTTTTTCCACAGTTTTCCACAGTTGCATAAATATATTATTCATTTCATAATATACGAACAAAACTCGCACCCATTCACTATTGACAAAATGGCATATTATTTTAAAACATGCACTCCCCTACCCCTTGCCAAATTTGCATATTATTTTAAAACAACAAAAATACCCCTGTTATAGCGGGGTATTTTATCGATTAATCCCTATCTAGACTTCGTCGTCTTCGTCTTCGTCCTCTTCCTCGGACTCTTCAGACTCATCCTCCTCCTCAGTCTCGCTCTCAACCTCTTCCGTCAACTCGTCGTCATCAGTTTCGTCAGTTAAAGTTTGGCGTTCAATCTTCGCCACTTCTTCCGCCTCCTTCATGATATCGGCCAACCGAAGCACGACACAGATCAGCGCTATTACAGCCGCCACAATACCAATAATCATTAGAAAGTTAAACAAAAAACCAGAAGCATTAGTCATAGCACCTATCGCGATCAATAAAAACGCCACAAAGCCTAATGCTATTCCAATTGCTCCAACTTCAATCAATTTAAGCAACGCGAAACGCATAAAGCCCCGATGATTTACTTTTAGTAGCGTGCGGTCATCTTCATTCAAATCGGCCGAAATTTCGGTATGAGCCATATTATTCTCTCCTCCACTTTAATTACTTTTTATTATAGTCTATTCAAAATGCTGAAGCTTTAAAAAACAGCTAAAAAAACGGGCTAGCGTTGCGCCCGTTTCTCATAAAATATTAAAGCTCGATTAATTCATATTCGCGCGTGCCAAGCCCAATTTCTTCGGCATACGGCAAGATATGGCGTCCCTCTTGGCGATCAACCCGCGCCTGCAACTCTTTAGCGCCAGGATCATCCGAATTCCAGACCATATCAATAAAGGCTTGATCATTTGCCACCGGATCCAAAGAAGCAACAATGCCTAAATCAGCCATTACTGGGTCACCTTGATTCGCATCACAGTCGCAATCGACTGACAAAGCATTCATTACGGTTATGTAAACAATCTGTTTGCCATTATCTGCAAAATAATCCGCCACAGCTTTGGCCGCTTCAGCCATCGATTCAATAAAATCGGTCTGCTCATATTTTACTGTCCAACAAAGAGTTGGGCTTTTGGTTTTGCCGCAGCTATGAATGTAAGCCTTACCATTACGAGAGGCAACGCCAATTGACTGATTCTTTAAGTTTGCACCAAATCCGCCCATCGCATGCCCCTTACCGTGCGCCAGGTTCACCATCGCGTCATATTCATCAAGATGCGTGCCTACGATATCGTATTTCAAATGCTTACCATTCTTGACTGGTATTTCTTTCTCGCCGTCCGCATCCATAATATCGACGTCGGCGAAACTCGTAAAACCATGTTCTTCGGCCACTTTCATATGGTCACTGGCTTTATTGCGTTCACCTGGATATGCTGTATTGCATTCCAGAATCGTGCCATTTAGCTTCTTTACGAATGGTGCAATTAAATCTGCCTTAAGATAGCCTTTTGACCCGGCCTCTCCCGTTGATACCTTAACGCCAACTTTGCCCTTTAATTCAACCCCTAATGCCTCATAAATCTTAATTAGGCTTTCTGGGCTAATTTCTTTCGTAAAATAGACTTTTGCCTTCGCCATGCCTTCCTCCGTTAAATTAATTTATCTTCTCGTAAGGTTTTAATAAGGCGCTTCCGGTCCTGATTCAAGAAGTCCGTTTTGCCAGACAGGAAAAGTACCTGCGCCAACCCTACGTCATTCAAGTGTTCTTCGATGTATTTCCACACTAGATTAACACCTCTATAATATGACAAGTCCGTGTTTATTGGCAAAACCGCCGTGCCGCGAGTTGCTCGATTCACCAAATCAAAACACTCCAACTGATTCCGTTCTTCCAGCAAACTCTCTAGTCGCCATAATATTTCGTAAGCCTCGCGGAAAGTCTTACTGCATTCAGTGATTAAACCAATCGCAACATATCTCGCAATGCCGATATCGTCATACACGCCATCTAATGCCTGCTCGCACACTTTCGCTAGACCTTCTTCGGTTAGGCGACTATAGCTCGCATTATCATAGAACACTCGTAAATCTTGATGCTCCGCCGTTAAGGCTCTTACCACATGCACTCCAAATTCGTGAACAATTATTTTTTCCAACTCTAGCCGTGAATAATTGCCAGCACTGCGCTTACCAGGAAAATATATCCGCTTCTCCGCCAATGAAACTGCCGCCGTGGAACGCGTTTCGTCTACGACTGCCCGAAAACCAGTTCCACGCTTTGTCGTTGCGTTCCATGCCCCAATTTCGTCACGAATGATTTCATTCACAATTTTAGCCGCATCTCGAGGCGTAAACTCTTCTTGGTTATCCGGAATATGGCGGAACAAATGACTATATAATCCGCGCATTTTATCGCCAAAAACCCGCACAGTCTTTGGACGAGGCGTAAAACGTTTTTTGCGGTTTCGCCGCATTACGCCGATAGATTCCAGCATCTCATGATAAAGCTTTCGCTGATCATTAGTTAGCTTACTGTAATCAATCCGCGCCACACGCTCTCTTAGCAAAGACCAGAAAGTATCCGCATGAAAACGGCCATAAATCGCCTCATTCGCCCGCCTAAATCTTTCCGCCTGCGCTTCGCGCACCGAACGACTCGTTGAGGCGTTAAAGCTTCGCGCCGCTTGAACCAACTCCAACTCATACCAACGTTGCCCCAGCTCAACCGTAAAATAGTCTCTCTGTTCAGCCGTGAGGGTCTTATCCTCATGCAACTCCTTCAACAATTCAGCAATACTGAATCTAAGTATTTTTGCATCCGCATTGTTAATTTCGTTATATGTAAAGCGTGGGCGAACTAGGCGCTGATTGGCCAAAAATTCCGTCTTTGCCTCAGCTTCATTGGCTGGCCGCAAGTAATCTACTGCACTAATCGCCAACTTGGCTACTAGTTGCGACCACTCAGTATAGCTCCTCTGCCCACCGTTATTCATAACCATATTATAGCAAAACCCCGCATTTCTGCGGGGTCGCCCTTGTGGTTTTGAACACATCAACCATTCCAAACTCGGTCGTCGATAACTTGTGCGCCACTAAAAAACGGCGCCTGTAATACAGCAAAATTCTTACCGACTAGCGCGTCTGCACTAGCACCGGCTTTTTCCATATCCACTCTGCTCTTATCGTTTACGACACAAGTAAAGACTCTTTCATGACAATCGGTAAAGTACGCCAACTTTGACCACTCATAGTCGACCGACTGCAGTTTCCCGACGCGGAAACTCGTCTTATACTCAACCAACATCATCACGAAAAGGCTTATGACGGCACCAACTAAACCGGGTTGTTTCCAGTTCCACGGAAGGCAAATCAGTAACAGCAATGTCGCCACCGCCCAGACCGCAATAACCGCCGTCAGCATGGTTTTGAGCCCAAGTCTCATCGCAAGCTTGTTTTGCTTATACCAGTGACCTGCTCCGTGATCGCGCAGATAATTCGTCACTGCATGCAATGCATAGCCATAGATAAAACTCAGTTTCACGATCATGATTAGCGCGACCATCACCACGAAACTGATACTCATACACATAAACCACTCTAAAGAACCGTTTGGCATTTAAGCAATCACCCCCATTCTATAATCTGTTGCAGAAATGTTGCGCTATGAGCATAATTATTGCATAATTTTTTCACTTGTCTAGATGGATTTTTTAAAAAATGCCCGGATTTTCCTCCGGGCATCTCGTCAATTAATTGTAATATTCGATCGGCGCAATCACCAAATAGTCAATAAAGTTGCTCAACATGTAAACCTTATCTGTTGGCGGATAATCGTCTCGTTCCCAATACTTCGACGCGTCAAATACGAAATCATCTTGCCAGATTCCACGAAAGTGGCACACGCCATCGGCATCCACACCCAGCAACCTGCCGACACTGCTAAATGTAACGACCGAAATTACCACATAGCAGAAGCCGCTTCCGGCAACCCCAAGAAGAACGCCAATCTTGATTGCCCATTTCGGTACAATCCAGAACGCCCACTGACCCGAGACGAAACAGAGCGTTAAGACTATTAGTCCTACATGCAAAAGTAGTAGTAGCCATGTTCGCACCGAAGCCTCCATATAGATAGCATCCTTCGTTTTGTCCTCGTAGAATCCGCGTCCATGTTCAATCAAATAATCACTTGCGCTATCCAACGCAAAATCGCAAATCTTCGGACCAATCCAATGCGAGATTACAAATTCCAGTAACAGATAGACCAAATAGGCAACTAACACCATTACTACAATAAAGCTCAAAGTGCGAAGCATTTGTTTCACCCCCTTTTAAAAGATACCTCACTAGTCCAAACACCTCTGAACACTATTTTTCCACAGCCCGCACAATCAGTCAAACAAAAATCCGGAGCAAAGCTCCGGACCTATTTATGCTTGATGATTGCGCTGACGTTTGCGCATCACGGGATTCAGTTCTTTCTTGCGCAGACGCAAACTCTTTGGTGTAACTTCAAGCAGCTCATCATCCATCAAGAAGTCCAGGCACTGCTCTAGCGATAGCTGCGTATATGGCGTCAATTGAATTGCACCGTCCGAAGCATGCGTACGCATATTAGTAAGCTGTTTTTCGCGACAAACATTAATGTCTAGTTCATCTTTCTTGGATAGCCCCACAATCATGCCCTGATAGACATCCACCTGCGGCGGAATGTACAAAATACCACGCGCCTGTGCTGCATCGAGCGCATAGGCCGTACTTTGACCAGCCTCCGAGGCAACCAATGCGCCATTACGTTCTTGGCGGTAATGCGAAGTGACCGGCTGGTAACCCTTCGGCAAAGAATTCATAATTGCCGTACCTTTCGTGCCAGTCAATAGATTATTGCGCAAGCCAATCAAGGCCGCCGTCGTAATATTGTAACGGAAACGCGTACTACCAGTCGTTGTCATTTCCTGTTCGACTAACTCAGCTTTGCGTACGCCTAATTCCTGCGAAACCGCACCGACATATTCCGGCGAAACCTCAATCGTCAACTCTTCGACAGGCTCCATTTCGACGCCGTCTTCCATCTTATAGACAACCTCTGGGCGGCCAACTTCCATTTCATAACCTTCGCGGCGCATTGTCTCAATCAGCACCGAAAGATGTAGCTCGCCACGGCCGGAAACTTTGTAACCTAAGCCCTGCGGCTCAAGACGTAAAGCAATATTTGTTTCAAGCTCGCGTTTCAGGCGATCGCCAATCTGGCGCGAAGTCGTAAACTCTCCTTCGCGGCCCTTAAGCGGCGACGTGTTTGGGCCAATATAAATACTGAGCGTTGGCGCTTCAAGTTCAATTGTCGGCAAAGCCTCTGGATTGTCGCCAGTCGCAATTGTGTCGCCAATCGAAGCTGCGCCAAGGCCAGCTAGCGCCACAATATCACCAGCAATCGCCTCATTCGTCTCTTCGCGACCCAAGCCGCGATAAGTATACAAACTATCGATTTTACCGCGCACGGTTGTGCCATCAGTCTTCATAATCGTTACAGCTTCGTTTTTCTTCAATTTGCCACGGAAAATACGA
>CAMHIH010000005.1 GCA_946185175.1 uncultured Candidatus Saccharibacteria bacterium | reverse complement strand
GCATCGATTTCTTTACCGGTCATACCGGCCTTAGTGTAATCTTTTAGCTCTGCGAAAATGCGAGCCATGATCTTGCCACCCTCTCGCATGGCCTTGATCTTTTTTTCGTCCATTCTTTCACTCCTCTGAAACTGGCTCTATGAGTTGCCATTCAGTTAAAACTTGCTCAATGCGACGCGTAATCTCATCTTTGTCCCCCTCACCGTCGACTTCTTTAAATTTTACACCATCCGATTCAAGGATTTTACGCATATCGGCAATCGTAGTCTTAAAAATTTTCCATCGTTGCTCAATTGATTCGCGCGTATCATCAGCTCGTCCACGCTCTTCGAGGCGACGCCACAATTCTTCTTCCGATACATTCAAGATAATCGCGCCATCAATTTTTTTACTGTCACCATGCTCGACCACCCAATTGGCCTGCCATTGGTCGCGCGGATAACCATCTAAAATCGCATTCATGCCATCAGACTCGGTCGCCACAATCGCTTCGTGCATCATATTTACAACAAAACCATCATCAACTAGGCCACCAGTTTTCATAATCTTATCGAGCTCCGGATTCTCTTGCTCGCGCAAAAGCTGACCAACCGATAGCCAGCGCCAACCGTACTTGTCGGCTAGTTTTTGCCCCTGTAGACTCTTCCCACTCCCCGCTGCACCAAACAATACAATCATTTCTGCTCCTTCTCTTATGTTTATTTTAGCGCATTAAAAATACCCCGCGTAGGGGTATTTCTTATTTAAGACCTAATTTCATTCGTTCGGCTTTTTCAGCTTTGCGCTGTTCACGAAGGATTGCCTTCGTGCGGCGTTCGCGCTTGGAAATCGGCTTTGAGAAGCGCATACCTTCCTTTGCGGTTGCCATCACACCACTCTGAAGAACCTTACGGTTAAAACGGCGGATGATGTTTTCATTCGCTTCGTTCTGGTCTTTCCTGGTTACTTTGATTGCCATACTGACGGTATTCTATCACATTTTTAAATCTGTTTCAAGCGCGTAATCGCGCCCTCGACCCTAGTCACACCACGCCACTCGTTTTTACTTAAGCTAAACTGCACAAGTATTCGCATATTTGTCGATAATTCCATCCATTCCGCTGGCGCAAAAAAGGCTATCATCTTGATTTCATTGCCTTTATCATCAGCCAACACTAACGACAGATGACGATCCTTCAAAATCCGTTTCCCCTTTATTAGTAAACTCGCCTCGAACAGCGGCTCCGCATTTCCTTCACCAAACGGTTCCAATAAACAAATTTCGTCATACAATTCTTCCGATATATCGCTCAGATCATCTAGCGTCACATCCGTCGCCCGCTCAAGAAACTTTTCCTGATCTCGCAGTTCAAGCGCATCGTAGTAATCATTCACCCTCTTCTTAAACGTCTTCAATTCGCTCGTTTTTAGACTAATACCGCATGCCATCGCGTGCCCGCCACCTGTCAGCAAGATATCTCTATTTGCCTGAATAAATTCCGCCAACGAAAACTCGCCAAAACTACGTCCGCTCCCTTTCAGTTCGCCGCGCTTTACTTTTGTAAGGGCGAAGGCTGGCTTTTTATACTTCTCAACAACTTGTCCGGCAATTATTCCTAATACGCCTTCGTGCCACTCACCATTCACTACCACAACTCGCTCGTCGGCATTGTAGCTCTGCTCGATTTCCTTAGAAGCCTCATCCTGAATCCGCCGGCGTTCCTGGTTTAGCGCCTCCAACTCCTGCGCCAACACCAATGCCTCGCTCCTTTTTTGCGACATTAACAAGTTATATGCCAAATCAGCACTTTTCATACGGCCCGCCGCATTAATGCGCGGCCCCAACTGGAAGCCAACCCCGTGCGTATCGATTTTATTTAAACTAACCCCGGCAACTTTCGCCAACTCCCTCAAGCCAATCCGGCGCGTTTTCGATAAAACCAACATACCAAAATAGCTTAGAATTCGGTTTTCATCTCGCAGCACCATTGAATCACAAATCGTACCAATTACCACTAAATCCAATAGCCATTTTTCTTGCCCATCACAGACACCATCATTTTGTCGCATGTTTAACGCACGCGCCAAAGTAAAAGCCACACCCACGCCAGCCATTTGCTTGCCATACTTTTCGCCACGGCGCTTCGGATTAATTACCGCAATTGCCGATTTAGGTATCTCTGGGATTTCATGATGATCAGTTACTATTGTCTCGATGCCGCTCTCACGCAACTTAGCGATCGTTCCTTCCGAACCCGAACCATTGTCCACCGTAATCACCAGCGTCGCGCCATATTCCTGAATACGCAAAATCGCCGAATCATTCATACCGTAGCCATCCACGAAACGATCTGGCAAAAACACCCTAACTTCTTGGCAGCCAAAATAATTCAACGCCTCACTTAATACTGCGCTCGCCGTTACGCCATCTGCGTCATAGTCACCAAAAATCGCAATCTTCTCGCCAGCATCGCGCGCACGCCCTATTCTGTCCACGGCCTTCTCGACGCCAAGCATCAAGAATGGATCAAATAATTCTTCGTATTTTGGATACAAAAAATCATCACTAAGCCCACGCTGTGCGAGAAGTTTTCGAAAAATCTGCGTCATCCGATGGTTTTGCTAGGCGGAGTCTTACTTGCGTCAGCTTGCTGACTTTTAATGATGATACTTTGCAATTCCTTCAAAATTGGAAACTGTTTATTCGTCTGATAGATGCTCGTGTTACCCTTTTTGGTCACGATGAGAAAGCCACCTTTTGTTAGACGTTTCAATTCACGCTGAATATTGCCTGGATCTTCCTTAATCAATTTCGACAAACCGCGCACATGGGTTTTGAAATCAGGATATTTTGCAAAAACAACAATAATTTTTCTCCGGACCCGACTCGTCACGAATACGTCTAACATTTGCCTCCTTACTTGTCTTTTATTTTATGCGATTTTTGTATTTTTCACAACATATATTTTCGACATCATTTTTACAACAGTCATCTATGTTAAGATATGGACATGAACTACTATCTGATTGCGCCCGCTAAAACCTTTAATCAATCAGAGAATCTTTTGACTTACGAGTCAGAAACCAAACTCAAGATTGGCCATATCGTCATCATACCATTCGGCAAACAATCCTGCGTCGGTATCGTTGTAGAAAAAACAACAAAGCCCAGCTTCCTCACCAAGCCAATCACTCAGCTCTTATATGACGAAGCTCTACCACCGTCGCTCGTTAAAGCACTCTTCTGGCTCACAGATTACTATCGCTGTCCTATGTCTACCGTCGTGCAAGCAATTTTGCCACGCGGCATTACCAAAAAACGTCGCCCCACCAAAGAGCAACTTCCCGAACAAGCTAAATCCGCAGATAATATCCTAAACAGCGCCCAAAAACGTGCCATCCGAACCATTGAAAACAGCAAAGCTAACACGGTATTACTACATGGTATTACCGGCTCTGGCAAAACTAATGTCTATATCGAACTCGCCAAACATCATCTCGCCGCCGGCGAATCCGTCATTGTGCTAGTTCCAGAAATCGCCCTCACCTCTCAAATCGTGCGCAATTTTCGGGCACATTTCGACGAAATTCTCTTAATTCATTCTGGTCAAACCGAATCTCTCCGCCATCAGATTTGGCAAAAGGCCCTCCAATCCCAACAACCACAAATCGTCATTGGACCACGCTCAGCGCTCTTCACTCCAGTCAAGCAACTCGGCCTCATTATTATCGATGAAGCCCACGAGCCCGCTTATCAGCAAGATCAAAACCCTAAATACTCCGCTCTCCGCTTATCCTCAGTTATGGCAAAAACAATACTAGGCACCGCCACTCCGCTTGTATCAGACTATTACGTCTGCCAACAGCACGATGCCATCGTCGAACTCAGCCAGCTCGCCATTAAAAACGACAAAACCGCAAGCACCACCATCATCGACCTAAAGAATCGCGCGAATTTTGCCCGCAATCGCTTATTAAGCAATCAATTAATCGATTCCATCAAGCAATCACTCGCCAACCACACCCAAACCATGATTTTTCATAATCGCCGTGGCACCGCCCCATTAACAGTCTGTGACCAGTGTGGCTGGCAAGCCCTCTGCCCCAATTGCTACTTACCATTAGTCTTGCATGCAGACAGTTATCAGATGCGCTGTCATACTTGCGGCCATACCGAGACTGTCCCGACCGTCTGCCCAGAATGTAGCAACCCAAGTATTCACCATAAAGGCTTTGGCACCAAATATCTCGAACAGGAACTGCAAAAACTATTTCCAAAAGCGCGCATCGCTCGTTTCGACGCCGATACCGACTCCAATCAACAACTCAGCAAAATCTACGGCCAAGTTTATAACGGCGAAATCGACATCATCGTTGGCACTCAAATGATTGCAAAGGGCTTCGATTTTCCAAAGCTCACCACGCTCGGCATCGTGCAAGCCGACGCTCAACTCGCCCTGCCAGACTATTCATCGGAAGAACGAACATTCCAATTACTCACGCAAGTCATTGGTCGTGCCACGCGTGGGCACCAAAATACTCAAATTTTTGTCCAGACATATCAGCCGAATCACCCCATAATTCAGCTAGCAACGAACAAAGATTACGCTGGTCTATATAAATATTTACTTCAAAAGCGCAAACAAAGCACTCTGCCACCATACAGTTTCTTGCTCAAACTTTCGCTCACGTACAAAACCGAAAAAAGCGCCGTTTTGAACGTCAGAAAATTGCATAAAAAAATTGTTCAAAATAGCCAAAAACTCCATCTCTCGCAGGTCTCCATCACCCCACCCATGCCCGCTTTTCACG
Source organism: uncultured Candidatus Saccharibacteria bacterium (assembly GCA_946185175.1). Taxonomy (GTDB): domain Bacteria; phylum Patescibacteriota; class Saccharimonadia; order Saccharimonadales; family Saccharimonadaceae; genus UBA2834. The sequence continues at coordinate 15,420 of CAMHIH010000005.1, read as the reverse complement.
AGCGTACGAGCACTGGCTATACGTGGGAAATCATTATCAAGGCAAAATCTCGCAATAACCTATTACGCATTTTCGACTCGCTCGATAAATCGCCATATTTGCATTTCGAGCTCGACCCCATTTCGCTACTCTAGCTTTTAAGCGTAAGCAATAGCTTTTACCCCTAAAAAATGTTAAAATAACAAATAATATGAGTAAAAAAGTTGAGAAAAAACCCGTTATCGTTACGCCGGACCCCCGACTCCGTCAAAAATCAACCAAGATTTCTCAGATTGACGACGAAGTGCGCAAGATCATCGACGAAATGATTCAATCTTGCATCGATTGGGAGAACGAGCATGAATTCGAGCTATCCGCCGCCATGGCCGCTCCGCAACTTGGTTATAATCGTCGCATTATTGTTGTACGCGAAGACATGAGCGACAAAAACAACACTAACTTCATTGCTCTGATCAACCCAGAAGTTATCAAAACCGAAGGCAAAACGCTCTACGATTACGAAGGCTGTCTTTCTGTACCCAGCATTTACGGCAAGGTTCCTCGCCCAGCCAAAGCTCGCATCAAAGCTCTGCTCGACGACGGCACCGAAGTCCGCCTCAAGCCAACCGATTTCCTTGCTCGCACTATCTTGCACGAAATCGATCACCTCAATGGCATATTATTCATCGACCATATCAAAGACGATCCAAACGCCTTTTATAAACTAGACGACAAGGGTGACTTAGTCCCCCTCGATTACGACAAATACATTAAAGGCAACAAGGATCTCTTTCCAGATGACGACAACGAATAATCAAATCATCTTCTTCGGCAACGAACAACTAGCTCAAGGCATCAAGGCCAGCACGCCAATTTTTGACGCTTTAATCGAAAATCATTATCAAATTTGCGCCCTGGTATTGCCAGCCGCTCGCGTCCGCAAGCCATTCCCTATTGCCGTTAAGGCTCAACAAGCCGGTATTCCAATCCATTATGTTTCTAAAGCATCCGAGTTATTGCCAATTATTGAGCAGTATCATCCGCAATTAGGAGTCCTCGCCGCTTTCGGCAAGCTCGTTCCAGATAGCGCCATTAATGCCATTCCGGGCGGCATCATCAATATCCATCCTTCGCTATTGCCAAAATACCGTGGCACCACCCCAATCGAAAGCGCACTTCTTAATAATGACCAAACAACCGGCGTCTCAATTATGCGCCTCGTTAAGGCTATGGATGCCGGACCACTCTTGGCTCAAGCCGAAATCGATATTACTCCTGAAATAAGCAAACAATCACTCTACGAACAGCTCGCCGCCAAAGGCACTGAGCTACTTTTGCAAGTTTTGCCTGGAGCCCTCGCAAAAAATGCCCCTGAGACCGCACAGGACGAAGCACAAGCAACTTTTACGACAAAGCTCGATAAGTCACAGTCGGAGCTCAAATTCGCCGAGAAAGGCGCCCAGGAGCTCGTACGCGAGGTTGTAGCTTTTGCTGGTTTTCCGAAATCCAAGACCATTTTATTGAATAAACCCTGCACCATAACCGCTGCGCACGCCGCCAATCAGGCCACGACAGAACTCGATCAGCTCTGCGCTGACGGTAAATATTTCGTCATCGACCGCCTTCTACCAGAAAATTCCAAGGAAATGGACGCAAAGAGTTTCCTAAACGGCTTCAAAAAATAAAGCACAAAAAATACCCCCAATAATCGGGGGTATTTTTTAAGCGTTAGCTAATATTTCGTCTTTTTGATTACGAATTTCTTCTTGTAGTTCTTTTAGAACCGTTTCAAGAATTTGCGCATAGTCGGGGCAATTTTTCCCTAGCCAAGTGGCCGTTATGAAATCATTCAGAATTTCTTTACTACCATCCTGGGAACCGTTCTTTAATAATGCCTGATAAATCGTACTATTTTTATAATCACCTGCCTGGCTCAACAAGAATTGAATGGTCGGCTCGTCGTTATCGATAATACGCGCGAACTCCTCAAGCTGAGTATCAGTTAGTCCAGCGCTCATTCTTTCGCCAATTCTCGTCTCGAACTGGTCTTGTGCGTATTCCAGAAAACCAGCCTTCTGCTCCTCTGGCATAGAGGATAAGCCAACGCTTTCTAGGAATTCATCGCCAAATTTATACATGACAAATACCTCCTACTTACCACCATTTTAACACAAAAGCATAAGCTCTATAGAATTTTCTTTTTCTTGTATTCTCGCACGAAGAATTCAATACGATCGCCCAACTCAAGCTGAATCTTTTTCGTAGTCTTGAAAGATAGACCACCAATTTCGCTCTCTGCAAGAGAAGGTACGTCCACCTTGCCCTCTTGCACATTCACTACTTCACCGTCACCCAATAATTCTTTCTTGCGATAGAAACGGCAAAGCATACCTGGCGATACGCGCCCCTTCGTTACCTGCCCACCTGCAATAATTTCGGTTTTATCGGTTCGGAATATGCCTTTAACTTCGAGCTCGCCCGTTTCTTCTTCGACTACCTCCGCGTCAAGCATTTCTTCCATATCGTGCTTCGCGTCGTCAAGCAATTCATAAATCACACGGAACACACGCACTGGCACACCATTACGCTCTGCCATCTTCGCAATCGCATTTGGAACGGATACATTAAAGCCATAAATTACCGTATTACCACCCGATGCCATATAGACATCGTTCTCGGAAATCGCGCCCACACCAGTAGAAACGATATTTAGGGTAATTTCTCCCTGCGTATCGATTAGACGCAATGAATCAACTACCGACGTTACCGAGCCCTGTACATCACCTTTTACAATTACATTGAAAGTCTTCGTATTATCCGCCACATTCATCATGCGCAACAAATCACTACTGGTTACATTCGCGCTAGCACTCTCATTGCTTTCAGCCTGTGCGTTTAATAGCGCCATTTTGCGCGCCGTCTTCTCGTCGGCTACTTCTTCGAACTTATCGCCAAAGTTTGGCAATTCCTTAAAGCCAGTTACTACCACTGGAGTCGAAGGCGTTGCTTTGCCCTTTGGCTTACCGCGCCAGTTCACCATTGTACGGATTTTTGCATAAGTTTTACCAGCCACAATAAATTCACCAGTCTTCAATTCACCGCCAGTCACCAATAGATTTACCACCGAACCCTTACCGACTTCCATATGACTTTCAATTACCAAACCCTCCGCTGGAATATTTACATCGGCTTTCAGCTCATCAATATCGGCCGTTAAGAGAATCATGTCCAAAAGTTGCTCAACATTTTCGCCAGTTTTAGCGGAAATCGGCACCATAATAGTGTCACCACCCCATTCTTCTGGATTAAGGTTAAAATCTGTCGCAAGCTGCGCTTTGGTGCGATCAATGTTTGCACCTTCCTTATCAATCTTATTAATCGCTACAATAATCTTTGCATTGGCCGCCTCGGCAAACTTAATTGCCTCAGCCGTCTGTGGCTTTACGCCGTCGTCGGCCGCTACTACAATCACCACAATATCGGTCAGCATTGCGCCATGCTGGCGAATCGCAGCAAAAGCCTCATGCCCCGGCGTATCCAAAAAAGTAATTTTACGATCTTTATACTCTAGCTGATAAGCCGAGATGTGCTGGGTGATACCACCCGCTTCGTCGTCTACCGTCTTCTTCTTTAATAGAGTATCCAATAAAGTAGTTTTACCGTGATCGACATGCCCCATAACTGCCACAACAGGTGGGCGCAATTTCGCATCTTTAGATAACTCGCGCTTAATGCCCGGAATCTTGGCTGAATTTTCTTTTTTCTCGAAACGCACATTCGTAAAACCAAGTTCTTCGGTCATAATCTGTGCCGTTTCGGCATCTAGGCGCTGGTTGATCGTAGCCATGATACCATTCTTAAACAACTCGCCAATCAGATGCGTAACAGATACGCCTAAGGCATTCGCAAGCTCGTCTACCGTAATCGAGCCAGAAATCTGTATTACCTTTTCTTCCACTTTCTAGCTCCTTTCTTCTTAGATGATACAGAAACGTATAAAAAATACGCAAAAACTCCCTTAATTCTACCACATCTGAGACTAAATAGCAAAAATCGCAATAGTCCACCTCTTGAACAACTCTATAAAATGGCGTAAAATAACTAAACCGACAAAAACCACTTTTTTGCCGGCCTTACTCGTTGATGACGACGCACATTACAAGGAGGTTATTATGCACACGTCAGAAAACTACGGCGCTCATATGGGCGCGGCGAGGGAACTATCAGTTCCCATCTACAACACCATTATAGGTGTCGTACTCCTCATCGGTTTCATTATTAATGCTGTCACTGTCCACTTTTTCGCCGGCTGCCTCGTAACCCTACCCATCCTTCCACTGATATTTGGATATTTCGTGGTATGCTTCGCTGGCATGCTAATGAGCTTCATCAGCGACAATCCACTTATCAGCTTCATCGGCTATCTACTAGTAGTTATTCCCTGCGGCGCCATCCTTGCCGTAGGAATTGACAGAATCGAAGCCTCGACTATCGCCCACGCTGCTTTAGTTACCGCTATTCTCGTGACAATCATGCTTATGGCAAGCTATATTTGGCCCAACTTTTTTGCCGGACTCGGCCGCGTCCTGTTCGCCTGCCTTACGACCGTCATAATAGTCGAATTAGTGGCAATTATCTTTTTCCGCTATTACATGCCGTCAATCTGGGACTATCTCGTAGTGGCGTTGTTCTGCTGCTATATCGGCTACGATTGGGTTGAGGCACAAAGAAAATACCGTTCACTCGACAATGCCATCGATTCCTGCACAGGCCTGTATCTCGATATTATCAATATCTTTTTACGTCTCGTCAGCGCATCGTCCAGAAGCAAAAGTAGCAAATAGTATCCTCCACTAAAAAGCGCCCCCTCCGGAGGGCGCTTTTTCAAAACGGCGTATTCTATCGTTCGTACGCCCCTTCGTCCAAATTCGGCTGCGGCTCACTATCCTCACGCTCCATTTGCGATAGGGTTGCCGCCACCTCATCATAATATTCATCACCCATCACATTATCAGCATCATCTTTACGTTGCTCCAAAATTTGGCGCAATGAATTCTTAAGCGTCTCCCGCGTTTTATCGTCCATTAACGTATCCTCGTAATCTTTTGCTTTATTTTCATATCCATCATTATAAAAATCGTTATTACCCTCAGCCGGCATATAAGAATTAATTTTTTCGCTCATCTATTTTTTCCTCCTTCCATATTTCTTAGGATCAATTAACAAAATCGGTACACCGAAGTACGCTGCATGCTTCTTTACGCGTTCGCCAATGCTAGATTCATCGCCCGCAAACACTACCAGGTGACTCGGCTGTAGCCTGCCATCATGCACATTGGGGTCACCGCCATAGCGATCAAGTACCACTTCGCTATAAGAGCCATGTCTCTTCAATACTCGGTCTGGTACCTCGCGTGGGTCTTCATAGAAAAAGTCTTGCATGCTAGAGTTAATTACATACTCATTACTACCTTGACCAACCTCTTCTGGCTCCGTATAAAGATCATATTCAGCCGCAAATTGCGCCACCGGCCCATCCCCTAACTCCGCAAATGCATAAAAGATTTCGTCTGGATCATCTTCGTCAATACTAGTAACGCCCAATATCTTCTCGCTTATCATACTTGTCGATATATATCCTGCCGGATGTCCATCTGGGCGGAATTTAGTTGGATTACGCGTGTTCCAATTTTCTGGGACATCAAGGTCCTTACCTCCCGAATAAAAAGCACCCAGCTTATGTACCGCCAGAATAAACCTATCGCCCTCCATTTTCATTACTGGAACCTTTACAGTTTTGCTGCTATCCTTCGGATCAGCACATTCAATCTCATCAATCAATCTCGCTCCTTGCAATCCTTCTTGCGACTGCGCCTCAATTTCACGTGTCATTACGCGTGAATATTTCTCTCTCGTTTTCATCAGAAGATCACCTAAACCTAAATCCACTGAGCCACTACCAGCTTCATAGAGATCCAGCCTGTCGCCTAATTTTTTACCAGGCATTCGCGCTAAGGCAATCGCATCAAGCACCAGTGCCTCTTCAGCGGCAGACAACTTACCAACCTCGCGCAAACGCTTAAGATTGCCAACTTGTACTTTCTCTCCAGTACTGCCGCCACCCTCATAATATTCTTCAATTTTACCTGCGCTTCTTACACCACTTTCATCAACGCTTACCACGCCCATTGCTACAAGATTTCGCATCACAGTACCAAATCTCACGCCATAAGCATATTCGCAAATATTCTTACGAGCTCCAGCATAGTCACCTCGTTCCAAACGCGCTCTAGCACCCTTTAGATAAAGCCCTCGCATATTGTCAAAAGTCTCAAGGTCTTCAACCCCTATACCATATTCTTGGTCGATATGCTCTTTCTCTAATAAATATTGCTTGATGTTCTTTTTCCTTGTTTCATCCTCAATCGGCCAAGCCTCTGTAATTTTCTGTAAAATCGGACCACCGCCTTCTATCGCTACTACCTCCGCCAATCTATTAGCACCAATTCCCAATTCTTGCCCCACGCCCATAGCCTGATGAATAATACTCAGCATGCCATCAGCCGTCTCGTCATTAATTGCAAAAATCTCAGAGCGATTCCTAAATTGAGAGCTAAAATTAGACTCGAGCATGGTTTTAAGAGCATCCATACTTTTACCGCCAAAAACTTTACTATATGCATCAAAACACTTCGTTTTTGCCTCACCCGTCGCATCCCAGGCGCGTTGTTGTAAAACTACAGCATGACCAATCGTTAGAGTATCCTCTTGTCCATCGGTTAATTCCTCTACGCGATCAAGAATCGATTCCTCATCTAATACAGTTAATGCAGCGTCAAATTTCTTTACCCCACATCGGGTCAGCGCGTCAAAGAAAGCACTCCGGTTTGCTCGTTCCGTATTATTAAAGAACAAACTTTTTTCTCTTGCCGCATAAGTCGACGGTCCTACTTTACCAAAATCCTGTAAGATAGCTCGTTCCTTCTGATTCGGCGCATGTTCCCCAAATCTAGCCGTCAAACCCGCCGCGATTTTCAAAATCGCACCATCAGCCGATCGGTCATATATACCGCCTTCTCTAGACATGATTGCCAAGAGTTTTGCGCCATTTTTTGACTTTGCTATCCGTTGCTGATCATCAAGCGGTAATTTTTCAAATAATTGTACAAGAGCTGAAGAGTGAATACCTTCCAATTCAGAGTCTTTGCCAGATTCCAGCACATGCACCAATTCCCCTGCTACTGAGGGCGTCAGTCTGCTATCAACACTGCTGTCCATCGTGCCATAATAGCTAAACAGCAAATCCAATTCATCTTTATCCGCTTTACGTCCTTTAATATCAAAAAACGGTCGACGCTTCACTTTACTAACTGCGACTTTGCTTGCCCCAAGCTCGTCATCACTCAAACGAAAAGCGCCAAATTCGTGCAATTGCGGTTGCGGTTCCACCTCACCTACACTGCTATCGCCATTTACGTCAACCATCTCGGGAGTGGAAAATGCCATAGCGTCCGTGTCGGCGATTTCTGTCGTCCCCGCTAAGTCAATATCTTCTTTCGTTTCCTCATCTTTCCAGGCATCAAAATCAAAAGCCGGTATTTCAGGTTCGTCAGGTGTCTCTGGTTTATCTGGCGTTTCTGGTTCATCTGGCGTTTCTGCCCCCTCCATTGCCACCGGCATATTCACATCATGTCCGCCAGCAAACGGAACATCCTCAGCTAAGCTATCCCACGCCGAATGATGTTCAGACGAGGCATTCTCGCCACTCTGCTCACTATTATTACCTACCACTTCGCGCGCCATACTTATATCCATTTTACATCAAAAAATATCCCACCACTGCGGATGGGATACTTTTATAGTGCGTTTTACTGATTATTTTTTATCAGTAAAGCTCAAAGAAATCTTGCGACCTTCTTTATCGATGTCGAGGATTTTGAATTCTTTGCGCTCATTAAGCGTAAAGATCTTCTCTGGATCAACATCGCTGCCTTCACCAAGCTCAGAAACATGAACCAAAGCCTCCACGGCTGGTGAAATCTGAACGAATGCACCAAATGGAGTGATACGAGTAATCGTACCTTCAACTTTGTCACCCTTCTTGAAGTTGGCAATCTCAGAAAGCCATGGATCTTCTTGAAGTTGCTTCATCGAGAGGCTTAAGCGGTCTTTGTCGATGGCAATAATCTTTGCCTCTACAGTTTCGCCAACCTTTACGTAATCGGCTGGACTATTAACACGTTCCCAAGAAATCTCGGAAATGTGAACGAGACCTTCAATACCGTCTACATTGACGAAAATACCGAAGTCTACTACACCGGTCACTACACCCTTCACTACGTCGCCAACAGAGAGCTGAGCGAAGCGTTCTGCGAGACCATCCTTGATTGCTTCCTTCTCGGAAAGAATCAATTTGTTCGTCTTGCGATCAGCGTCAAGAATGCGAACACGGATTGTTTGACCAACGAGCGTATTGAGGCGTTGCAAGATTTCGTCCTTATCAGAACCACCCACGCGTGGATAGTGTTCTGCTGAAAGTTGTGAAACTGGCAAGAAGCCACGAATACCTTCGTATTCTACGAGCAAACCACCGCGGTTTGCGTCGAATGGTTGAACCTCGATAATTTCACCAGCTTCGAGCTTGGCAGAAATTTCGTCCCAACCTTTTTCTTTAACAGCTTTGCGAAGTGAAAGCAAAACCATACCATCGTCCATTTCAGTATCAACTACCGAAGCGGAGACTTTGTCGCCTTCCTTCAACTGGCGGCCAAATGCCACCTCGCGACGTGGTACAAGACCAACACCGCGTGCACCGAGATCAATCAAGATCTCGTGCTTTTTTACGGACATAACGACGCCGTCAATCGTGTCACCAAGGACAATTGGATTGCTTTCCTCTGCAGCGAGGAGTTCATCCATAGTTACTTTAGCTTTTGTAGCCATTGATTATATTTTTCCTTCCGTCGGGAATGCTCATTATTCTTCGTACCTACAAAAAATAGTGAGCATCCCCCACTACTCACTATTCTACCTTAAAACGCTTATCTAGTAAAGCAAAAGCTATTTGCGAACTTTCTCTTTTGCCCAAGCCGCATTCAAGCTTAACAAATAAGCCGTCGCTGCCATACCGAGAATTGCGATTGTTGCGTCAACTGGACCAGTCTTTGGCATTTGGCTAGCATCGGCGCTCGAGCTACCATTTGCTGCACTGCTACCGTTTGAACCACCGTTGCTATTGCCGCCGCTAGTTGCACCGCCATTTGCCGAGCTACCACTGTGTGAATTCTTTTCATCACTGCTTGAGCTCGATGATTCATCCTTCTTTTCGGAAGATGATTTATCTTCAGATTTTTCTTCCGATTTTTCTTCGCTCTTTGAGCTATTGCTATTTGCACTACTATTGTTGGTGTTTTCGCCGCTATCGACGGCTACAATTTCACCATTGGCACCGTCATTGGCTAATTCTGCTTCAGTGTTACTTGGTTTTTTGTTCATCGTTAAGGCGATTACGAGACCGGCAATCAAGATAATTGCAATCAACCCGATTACTGCTCCCCAGCCCCAGCGCCTATACTTCGTATTGGTGTCCATTTCTCTTCTCCCTAAAATTGCCTAAATTATACCACCAATTCCCCCTATTCCCAAGCATAAGCACCTCATAAATGACCGATAATACATTTGGGCGGTTATCTGGGTTATAATAGTAGTATGTATTTGTGTGTGGACATCGGTGGGACAAAAACTCTACTTGCCCTGCTTGATCAAAACGGCAAGCTCTTGCATTCCATCAAATTTCCCACTATCGATAATCAAACTAAATTCTATTCTGTCCTACGTCAACAAATTAAGGTCAACTTCGTTATGTCCTGCGTTGACGTCATATCTGTCGCCATGCCAGGTATCGTCAAGAAAAATAAGGCCATCTATCTTGGCAACCTATCTTGGCGCGATTTTGACCTCGCCCAACTACTTAATCAAGATTTTCAAAAACCCGTTTACATCGAAAATGACGCCAACCTGGCCGCTCTCGCCGAGGCGCGCAACTGCACTGGCCGCAGCCTCTACTTTACATTCTCTACCGGTATCGGAGGCGGCGTCATCGAAAATGGATACATTCTTAAACGTTTCCAAGATTTCGAACCCGGTCACAACGAATATGTTTATCTCGGCAAAAAGGCCGAATGGGAAGATTTAGCCGCCGCCAGTGCCATCAACAAAAAATACGGCAAACTCGTGACTGAAATTACCGACGCAGCCGATTGGCAAAACATCGTTAATCGCATGCTACTCGGCATTGTCCCACTCACGACTTCTATTAAGCCAGATCGCATTATTTTCGGCGGCCCGCTCGGCCTCGCCCTTAATACCTATCGCACCCAACTCAAAAAATCCCTCGACCGTGAACTCCCTAATAAGATTGCTCGCCCGCGCTTGATGGTGGCAAAGTACGGCAGCTACTCTGTTATTTATGGATGCTACTACTATGCCAGGATCAAACAAACTCGTCGTTAAACTTAAGATAGATTATCCAGAGCTGGTTTTCGAGCTCGGACCACGCGACACTTTTCATCCACCGCATACGGTTCTCTACACCAAAAAGTCCGCGCCACTTCTCGTATTGCACGAAGTCGGCCACTATCTCACTAAAGAAACTGATTTCGAGTCGGATATTGAGCTACTCAAGATTGAATCTCTTGCCTGGGAGCAAGCACGTCGCCTCTGTCGCAAATACCACATCAAATGGGACGAAGATTTTGCCCAAGACCATCTCGATAGCTACCGCGACTACCTCTATACCGCATCACTTTGCCCAAATTGCAATATTACTGGTTATCAAGATAATAAAGGCGATTATCATTGCCCCCTCTGCGACCATCATTGGCCCAGTCCCGGTCGCCCCGAATAACAAAAAGCACCCCGCCGAAACGAGGTGCTTTTAAGATGATATTTATAAAAACTAATTAAGCGCTCTTTTTAGCTTTACCGCGCTTGGAGATGCGACCACCCTTTGCACCAGCAATCTTTGCTAGTTCTGGGTTAGCAGCAAAACCGCCGGTATGACCGTTACGGCCACCTTTACGACCGATTTCAGCGTAAAAGTCCTTACCGTATTTAGTTTTGTTCGTTGCGGCAGCTTTCTGACCGCCAGCTTTTGTTCCAGCCATCTTATATATTTCCATTCTGCCCACCAAATTTACTTTTTTATACAACCACCCTTTTGCAAGCCGCAACTCCGAAGAATTGCCCCTTTCTCAGGTGCTTATTGTAATTCTAGCATAATGCTTACATTTTGTCAAGTCGTTTTTGCTTAAAAATATGTCATAATATACGAACAAGCCTTAAAATCCCACAAAAATACCCCCAAATTTCGCAACTTGGAGGTATTAATACTCGACTTTTTGCCGAAAACGGCCTTAGAGCGCGTTTTATGCGCTCATGCTCTATTTTTTACCGAAAAGTCCTTTAATTTTATCCATTGCGCCGCCCGCCAAAAACCCTACAACGGCATTATAAATTTCATTAGCTTTCTTTTCGTCGATTTTTAATTTTTCCGTCAATGTCTTAACAATATTATCTTTGTTGGCATGCCCTACTAACGATTCGCCGTCCAATAGTTTTGCGGCTTTTTCTGCCACGCCATCTGGCAATTCCACTTTTTCCTTAATTGCGGCAATAATTTGATCCTTATCCATACGCTCTCCTTTTCTCTCATTATAAACAAAAAAACACCCGCTAGGGTGCTTCTAAAAAATGGTGGAGTAGATTAGACCGAAGCCTAATCATACCCCATATATAAAAAATGGTGGGGATATGTGGACTTGAACCACAGACCTCGTCATTATCAGTGACGCGCTCTAACCAGCTGAGCTATATCCCCAACTAGATTCAATTCTACTAAAATCTCCGATTTTTTGCAAGGTGCAAAGCTGATGTTGTACAATAAGCATATGCATTGGGAATTTCAAATTGGCTGGAGCATCGCAGGCTTAGTCGCAATGATAGCTGGCGTTCTAATCACTCGCTATTACAAACAAATTGCCGACGAGATCGCTGGCGGTGTTATGAATTACGACAAAGTTAAATTAGCTGGCCTACTCGCAATCGGCGTTGGCTTTATCTTCCTTACCTGCCTCCATACCACTATCTTTTACCTATTTCTCCATATCATCGCGCCAGGCCGATTCTAAAAGACAGCAAAAATCCGCCACAAACATGGCGGATTTTTTTATCTATCTATAATTCAACGCGGAAACAATTCGTGTCGCGCAATTCTGCACCATGGCTTTCATAAAACCCGGCTGCCCCCTCTTTCTTTTCGCGGCTCGAGCTAGTGAATTCCAATCTGCGACAACCTTTCTGGCGCCCCCATTCTTTAATCGCCTCAAGCATTTGGCCACCCACGCCCTGCCCGCGACAATTGCTATCAACCACTAAATCTTCCAGATACGCATTACGATCCAATGTCGCCATCACAATCGACATAATCGCCATGCCGACTATTTCGTCTTTTTCATTCACTGCCAACAAGATGTCGTGGTATGGCGACTCGATTAATTCCTCGATCTTTTCGCGTTCAATCGGCGAGCCATCGTGGCGCGCACTCAATTGTTGACGCAACTTGCCCATTGCCGCCGCAATGTCACCATCATATTCCGTAAGAGGTGAAATATCTATCATGCTCCAATCTCCTTCTTAATTAATTCTGCTAAGGCCTCACCAGCCGTTTCGACTAGCTCCATCGACTCCGCTTCGACCAATATCCTTAACTTATTTTCCGTGCCAGAATAACGACAAAATACGCGTCCACGTCCGTCCAAGGTCTCTTCTGCTTCAGCCAAAGCTTCATTCCAGCCCGACACCTCTTCCAATGGACGTTTTTCGCGCACCATTAGCCCCCACTGCTTACTTGGCATCATCTCGTAATCCGGCCACAAATCTGCCAATCGACACTTCTTTTCGTGCGCAATCTTCTGCAACATTAATGTTACGAATACCGCATCGCTACTGTTTAACCACGGCAAATACATAATGTGACCAGAGAACTCACTACCAATCACGTAGCCATTCTCCATGCATTTTTGCGCCACAAAACGATCGCCATTTACGACTTTTTCGACCTTAATGCCCTGCGCATTCAAATATTTGATAGCGCCAAGATTGGAGTATTCCGTCAAAACTACGGTGTCACCAGCTAGCTCGCCCTTTTCTTTCAGATATTGCGACAAAACCGACACTTCGCGATCGCCATCCCAGATGCGCCCCTCTTCGTCAACAATCATTACGCGATCAGCGTCACCATCCATAGCCACGCCAGGTAGACCGCGTTCTTTAGCGATCTTCGCGACATTCTCTGGGTACAATGCACCACAGCCATCATTAATATTCTCGCCATCTGGCTCCGGGCTAATTACGTCAACCTTCAAGCCGAATGCCTCCATCACGGCTTTATCGAAATACTGACCCGCACCAGACGCAGCGTCATAGACAATTTCGCCATCAAGCTGAATATCGCCCAAGACTTCACGTGCTGTCTTGATATAGGCCTCTAGAGCATCCTGATTAGGCTCTAAATTCAATTCTGCGGCGTTTTTCGGCTCCACATCATCATCGACCTCACCCTCAAAGTACAAGTCCTCTACGGCCAATTCTTCCTCATCTGACAGCTTATCGCCGTCGGCTCGAAATACCTTTACGCCGTTATCGGTCGCTGGATTATGCGACGCCGTCATCATCGCGCCACCATCCGCCGCTTCGTTATGTTTAATCAAAATCGACAAAGCCGGTGTCGGCAAAATGCCACAATCTACAATTTGCGCGCCCTCCGCTTTGGCGCCAACCACGAACTCGTCTGCCATCCAAGTGCCACTAATTCGCGTATCGCGTCCAATCATTAATGTTGGTTGTTTCTTTAGGTACTTTGCCACGGAAGCCCCGAGTTTTCGCATTGCGTTTGGTCTCAATGGCCACACACCCACCTTTTCGCGAATTCCGTCCGTAGCGCCAAAAATTCGTTTTTCCATGCTTATATACTAGCACAGCCAGTGCGACGTTTTTGCCCTTTCTCGCCAAATCAAAACTGCGCCATTTTATCGTCAAAATTGTTCAGTTTGTAAAAAATACAATAATTACCCCTGTTAATTTTGCATAACAATTTTATTCAAAATTATTGACAAGCTCGAAAATATTGCTTATAGTTAAATTAGCTTATATGAATATTCGCAGTTTATATGAGCAGTACCATTGCAAAAACAAACACGTTTAAAAACATCAAAAACAAAAACATCAAAAAGAAGCTCCAGCGTAGATCGTGGCAATAATTATCCCTCAAGGCCATGTATCCTTTACCTGGAGCTTTTTGACTACCCTCTGCTCCATCAAAAAATCCGACCTTTGCCGGATTCTTTTTATTTTTCTTTTATGTCTTGGAATGGCCAGTCTCGCACGTATTTATCTAAGATATCAAAGGTTTTTTGCAGACTCTGCTTGGTTGTATCTATTTGATGGCACTCTTCCGGATAGCCCAATTTGCGCGCTTCTCGCCGCAATCTTGCATCTACCGTCTTCGCTACGGCATAGCCTTTGCGAATCTTGCGTCGCCGTCGTTTTGATTCATCCCCCACCAACATAATCGGAATAAAATCAAAGTCATATTGCTCCGCCATCTTACGAAAATCATCTAGATAAAATGGCCCATCCACCAGCTCACCTTCTATTACTACAGACTTTTTTGTGCCAAGATATACTGCCAAGACCATCTTAAGATTATTAAGACCATAAATACGATCACTTTTGCGCGGTATTCGTTTAACCATGCAGGCTGGATTCATTGCGAATACAAAATCGTCCTCGCACAATAATGCATAATCATTCTTCCGTGCCAACATCTCAGATAACGTGCTTTTGCCCGCCCCAGAATGACCAACGATTACCACCAGTTTCTTGTTCATCTTATCTATATCTTAACATAAACGCCATCAGATACGTTAATCCTCGTGTTGATCTTGACTATCATCCTCTTCGTCGTCACTCTTCTCGTCAAAATTCCAGCCATTATCCCAGTTTTTACCATCGGCTGACACTAATGAATTATCGTAACCATCCGGCAAATTTAATTTCCAATCTGGATTACTACCAGGAATTGGCCGACTTTCACCGCTACGCATAATACATCCTCCTCTCTTATCTTGTATCTATTATAACCAAAAAAGCACCTCACGGTGCTCTGGTTTAACAATTTAGTTGTGCAACTAAGTCATCATCCGTTCTTATCAAGCTTATGTTGCATCTAGCAAGCTAGAAAGTGTAATAAATTAAGCTTATATCTATTACTGCAACCGACCTAGCTACACGCATCATTTCTGATTCGTGCGCATCATTCCTTCTCAAGAAAGGAGGTAATCCATCCGCACCTTCCGGTACGGATGCCTTGTTACGACTTAA
>CAMHIH010000004.1 GCA_946185175.1 uncultured Candidatus Saccharibacteria bacterium | reverse complement strand
GGTACCACAGAAAACGGTAACGGCAAGGCGAAAGACTCCTGGATTATGACCGTTTCGCCAGTACTAGCAACCGCGATTTGGACTGGTAACCATGACGGTAGACCACTCTCGGGCGATAGCCACACAGTCTGTTTCAAGATTAGTGCCGCCTACATTGAAGCAGTCCACCAGCAGGTGTATGAAGCAGATGGTAAATGGTATTCTGGAATGGACTTCGAAAAGCCAGCCGGCATTCAGACTTTGACCGTAAACGGCAAGACCGATATCTGGCCAAGCTGGTACAATAAGAGCAAATCTGGCACCAAGACCGAAACGATGGTATTCGACTCTGTCAGTAAGAAGTTAGCCACCGATTGTACACCACAAGAGACCCGCGTCGAAGTCAGCGTAACGAAGATTATTGATCCGATGACCAATAATGAGACCGTATATGCCGGCGATTATAATGCTGACGAGACTGATGATGTGCACTTATGTGAAGACGCAAAACCGAGTGTCAGTATCAGCTCATCAGGAAATGTCTATTCGTTTACCGCAACTGCTGGCCGATATGGCTTATCAACATACGAGTTATACATCAACGGCTCACTCAAACGTAGTGGCGCACTCGATTCGTCGGCTCGCTATCCATCTATCCCGGATTATGAGCCAGAAGAAGATGAAAATATAAGCAGCGTAACGATTCGCGTTAAAGACCTCGCCGGCTACACGGCTAGCGATTCTCGCTAAAAAACAAATCCCCCGTCTGGGGGATTTTTGATGTTCTATTTTTCGCGATGCTTCTGGCTCTTATTCACGTTGCGACCACGAGGCTGCTTTGGTTTACGTTGCTTACCCTGCTTTTGTTCTCTTGGTGCGAGTTTTGCGAACATCATACGACCGGCCGCCGTCTGTAAGTAGCGTTCGAAGACAATATCAACATAGAGATTCTTGCCGGCGAAACGCTCAGCGTCATCAATGACCACCATTGTACCGTCTGGTAGATAGGCTACACCCTGTTTCGGGTTCGATCCCACACTAATAATCTTCACGTTCAGCTTATCCCCAGGCAGATATTCGCTACGCAAGCCCTGAGCAAGATCATTAATCGTAATCGCATCGACATGCTCCGTGGCAGCCACCTTCACGAGATTAAAATCATTCGTCATAATTATGCCATTATTATCTTTTGCGAGCTCAATCAGGCGCTCGTCAACCTTACTGCGCTGCGTGCTATCTTGATATATTTTTACGTCTGCAAGTTCAACTCGTTCAAGCTCATTAATAACGTCGAGCCCATAACGTGCTCGCGCGCGTTTTTCAGAGTCACTGCCGTCCGCCAACAGTTGTAATTCTCGCACAACTGAACGGGGAATTAATACCTCGTCGCCAAGAAAGCCAGCTTTTGCAACCGACAGAATTCGCCCATCCATCAAAATAGACGTATCGACAAAAACTTTGCGGCGCGGATTACGGCCGGATCGGCCATTTTTCCCCGTAAAAGTCTTGATGGCGACAGCACTCGTTTCGGCAAAAATCGCCAACAAAATAATAATAGAAAATAAGTCCATAACTATATTATATCATACTTTTGCTTATTTTTCAATACATAAGCGTTTTTGACACAAAAAATACCCCAGTGCGGGGTATTTTTGCTTATTCGCCAGATTCCGCTTCTGCGATAGCTTCCTTTAGGACTTTGATGCTATTTTGGAATTTCTCTTGTTCGACGTCGGATATCTGCAAACCAATACGACGGATTACACCATCGGCGCCTACGACCGCTGGAAAACCGTTGTAAGTGCCACTGAATTCATCATAATTGCTCACTGGCAAAATACGACGCTCGTCATTCATAATGCAATTCGTAATTGAAGCTAGACAGCTACCAATACCGTAATAGGTTGCGCCTTTCTTTTCGATAATCGCGTAAGCCTCTTTGCGGGCATAATCTTCAATCTCGCTTAATTCCTGCGCACCAATCAAATCAGTAATTGGCTGACCACCAGCATTTGCGCAGCTCCAGAGGGCAAACTCACTGTCGCCATGCTCGCCAACTTGATAGGCGTGGACGTTCTTTGGGTTGATGCGGAGGCGTTGCGAAACGCGATAGCGCAAACGCGAAGAGTCGAGAACCGTGCCAGAACCAATTACATGTTCTTTTGGCAGGCCGGAATAGCGCCAAACAAGATAAGTCATGACATCCATTGGATTACTAGCAACAAGGAAAATACCATGGAAACCGCTAGCCATAATTTGACCAATCATATCTTTAAAAATGGCGGCGTTCTTCTTTAAGAGATCCATGCGAGATTCACCCGGTTTTTGCGGGACGCCAGCCGTAATTACAATTAGGTCACAATCTGCAGCGTCAGCATAGCTGCCGTCGGTAATTTTTAGATAACTTGGCGAGACTGTGAGCGCGTCACGCAAATCAATCGCTTCACCTTCTGCGTCTGCGGTATTAATATCTACTAATACTAATTCATTTACTGCGGTGCGTTGATGAACGAGCGCGTAAGCATAGCTCATGCCAACGTTTCCAGTTCCAACGACCATCACTTTGTTTGCCATATTGTTATGATGCCCTTTTTAGACTTTATTCTGTTCTAATTTTAGCATAAACAGAATAAAAACTCTATTTCAGAATCCAGGACGCTACGCCATATGGCTGCACTACGCCCCTTAGCTCTAATAGCATTATTTGATGATTAAATTCTGCCGCCGAGATTTGATATTTTTGCATGATCTCTTCGCCAGAGCTAACTCCATCGCGTAACGCCGCCACAATATTCTTTGCGCTTTCCGCCATATCGGATATTACAAGGTCATAGCGGCCTTCTTTGTTTGCCTTAACGCCAAGAAAATCAACTATAAAGTCATCAATGTTAATTAGCGGAATAGCGCCGTCGAAGATTAGGCGATTACAGCCAACTGACATCGGCCGTGTAATATCACCTGGCACTGCATAGACATCCTTATTTTGCTCGAGCGCATCACTCGCGGTTTGGTGCGTACCGGACTTCCTGGCCGCCTCAACTATAATTAGCACATCAGACAAGCCGGCCACAATCCGATTCCGGCGCAAGAAGTGCCAGTTATGAGTCTCCGTGCCGGGCGGAAACTCCGATATGATTGCGCCCCGCTCCACGATACGCTTAGCTAGTCCAAGATTGGAACGGGGGTAAATTTTATCAATTGGCGTGCCGAGTACCGCCACAGTTGTGCCGCCCGCATCCAGACAACCACGATGCGCACAGGCATCAATGCCATAGGCCAAGCCACTTACTACTATGACGCCGCGGCGAGCTAGCTCATACGCGAGCTTGTAGGCGATATTTTCGCCATAAGGCGTACAATGTCGCGCACCGACGATGCTAACTACTTTCTTATCGTCACGCTCTGGCAAAGCTCCAATTTGTCATAATTCAGTTACAGGCTCAGGGATTTGCTTAAGTGGTTGCAAAAAATTATGATTGAGATTGCATTTTTCGTATTGCATACCCCAATCATAATATTTTCGCTGGCAATTTAAAGCGTAAGTGTAATATTATTCATCACGACGCATTGGCGGGAACGGTACGCCCTCACGCGCGGACACACCTTCGAAGAACCAGAAGTTGCGTTCGGAATTACCCCAACCACATGTTGGCGGCATACCGTATTCAAGCATCTCAACGAAATCTTTGTCGAGCATTTGCGCTTCACTATCGCCGGCGTCACGCATCGCCTGCTGTTCTTCGAAACGAGCAAGTTGATCGAGCGGATCATTGAGCTCGGAATAGCCGTTTCCAAGCTCGGAGCCGAGAATAACAGGATGGAAGCGCTCGGTAACGCGTGGGTCTGCGGCATGCTTTTTCGCAAGCGGAGATAGTTCCACTGGTTCGTGAATCAACCAGAATGGACCAGCGGAATCTTTGCGAATAATCTTCCATAGATAATCTAATAGACGACCCGCTCCGGCAGCTTCATCAAATTTAACTTTATATTCACGGAGGATGTTTTTGACTTTTTCGAGATCTGGATTAAAGACGTCGACATCAAATTTTTCTTTCAAAATGTCCGCATAACTAATGCGTGGCCATTCGCAGTCAAGGTCAACTTTCATGCCGTCGCGCTCGAATTGCAAAGTGCCCCAAGTTTCTTTACAGACATATTTAATCATCTCTTCATAGAGCTTCATGCCATCTTCGTAATCTTGATAGGCAGCATATGATTCCATTGCGATATGCTCTGGCAAATGTTCATCGTCCATACCTTCGTTACGGAAACGCGGGCCAATATCATAGACGCGCTCGTAGCCACCACCAATTAAGCGTTTGAGTGGGAGCTCTTGCGAAATGCGTAGGTAAAAGTCTTGATCGAGTGCGTCCATGTGGGTAACAAATGGGTTCGCGTCAGCGCCACCCGTCGTGACTTCCAAAACCGGAATGTTAATTTCAACGAAACCGTGGCTATTTAAGAATTCACGCGTTGCAGTCCAGAATTTTGCACGGCGCACGAAACGTTCGCGGACTTCTGGATTGACCGCCATGTCAACGTAGCGGCGACGTAGGCGTTCCTCTTTATTCGTAAAGCCATCGCGACCTGGAAGCGGGCGTAATGCTTTTGTAAGGATGCGCGGCATATCACAAAAAACCGAAATCTCTTCTGTTTTGGTTTTGCCAACCTTACCGGAAGCCTCAAGAAAATCGCCAGTATCAAGTTTTTTCGTAAACTTAGCGGCGGCGTCTTTTAGAAAAATTTGAATTGAGCCAGAGTCGTCAGAAACAACCACAAAAGCTAGCTTACCAAAGCTTCGTATGCTCGCAATTCGGCCGGCAACACAAACTTCCTTGTCGGCATACTTATCATAACTCTTAAGAATATCTCCGATTTTTACATTACGGTTGGAATGTGCTGGATACGGATCAATACCCTCCGCTCGGAGTTCATTTAGTTTGCGAATTCTTTCATCGCGAAAATCTTTAAGAGTTGCCATAACTTATATCATAACATCTTTTTGCTGCCACGTCGAGGTAAGAAAAACTGGACCAGTTGGGGTCCAGTTTTTGAAATCTTTACCAGGAGGAGCCGCCTCCGCCGCCGCCTCCGCCGCCGGACGAACCGCCACCAGAGGAACCGCCGCCGGACGAACCGCCACCAGAGTATCCGCCACCACTACTGCTTGACGGCGAAGAAGTCATATAGCTGGTCGCCGTCGACATCGTGCGATTGATTGAGCGCGTAAAGTCAGAGCAAGAGAACATGCGGTGATCGTATCCGGTGTACCATTCTGGCGCAGCTTCAGCGAGACTCTCGAACTTTTTCATGTATTTATTCGATATGCCAAGTGCATACATATACGGCAATATGTCGTAGTAATAATGCGGATTTTCGTTACCAATCATTTCGATTTGGTCTTTCTCGGCAGTTTCAAGGAAGCGTCGGAAGCCATTAACTTTGGCATACATCTCGGCGCCATAGGCCGTACGTTTTGGCATATAATGGCGACAAATCAGAATCCCGACTATGCAAACTAGGCCGAATATGGCCGAAAAGGCGTAAATCTGTTCTTCTAGAAAGATCGCCAACATATTAGAATCGCCAAATATTGCTAACATTGGCAAAAGCAAGAAACAACCCCAGACTATTCGGAAGACTACGGGAACATCATCCATGAAGAGTACCGACACGAACGGCATCATGAATAGACTAGAGAAGAACATGATGATAGCTATGTCGGTGTCCCCCTGCATAAATAGTGGGATTGACAAGATCGAGACGAAAGTAATAACGCAGAGCGCCGAAGCAATCAAACTCGCCCAACGAGTATTGTGCATGATCTTTTTTATGTTGCTCTTCTTATTGACGCGTCGTGCGATTATATTGATAGTTGTGTAGAACTTATTGCGTAGCTTTTTCGGATCAACTACACCCAGCGGGGTTTCACTCTTGCCATGTACAGCATCCACCATCGCCTGCGTCGGCACGTTGCCATTGCGGATTGTAGCGATAATTTCCTGCCAATCCTCTTCGCGTAATTCAGCATTTCTAAAGAGGCCGTTCATGAAATCAGCTTCATTCTCATCGTTTCCATCGTATTCTTTTAATTTAGCGATTTGATAGTTCTTGCCGTCTGCGTCTTCGATGATGCCGATATATCCTTTATTTGCGAGATAAATTAATAACGAGATTATTCCGCTGCTATCAACTTTTCCGTTGTAATAAAAACTTGCATCGAGACTATTCATGCCATCTGGCGGGTAAAACTGGACAGCTTCTGGTAGCTTATTCGTATCGCGTCCGACTAAATACCAAAGGACAAAAGCGATGATTAGACATATCGCCGGAACAATAAAAGTTAGATAGGCGGCTGGGCTGGTTTTAAAGCCGGCACCAACGAAGTATCCCTCTGGCAATTCTAGCCTAACCGAAAGCCCTTCATGCTCGCCAAGGATGCCATGATAACTACCGCTGATATCATTGCCGTTTACTTCAAATAGAACATCATCACTGTTCGTTGAGCCGCTCTTGCCGACAGAAAAGCCAAGCTTGCCGGCATCAAATGACTTTGGCATATGTATGTCAAATTTTACATTGCCAATTACCGTATCCCAATCTGTGCCGATTAGATTTAGATAAAGCTCATCCACGTTTTTTAGCGGATCTTTACCCATGTTGTAAGTGTAGGTAATAACGTATTCTTGCTGACCCGACACCGTATGACTTGCGCTGCCTATTTTAATAATAAAATAACCGCCGCTACGCGAAGTGGTATACGGAGCACCACTAACGTTTTCTTCAGTTACCCGTGCGCGATAGTCGTCTGTCGTGCCATTATTGCGCTTAAGCGTGCCAGAGAGTGGGATTTTACGAATGATGCCATGCTTGCTGGCGGTAGGGTCAAAATATGCCGTAATATGCTCACGAATCGTAAAAGTACGATCTTCATTAACTATTACGTCAATATCATATCCATCAATTACATAATCTTCTGACGAGTAGCGCGGGTCATTGCTTGGCGTAAAATCAGCCCCCTCCAGACTATCAAGTATGTAGACCGTGACAACATAATAATCAATGGAACCAATCGAGTAGCCACTGCGCTCAAGATACGAATCATCAGACATCATCGCAAAACTCGACGTGCCTGCATCGGCAGTCTTCGTAGAATAGCTGGTAGCAACCATACTATCGTAAGATGTGTAATATTTTACGAAGATTTTATAGTAAACCGGATCCGTAGCGCTATTGGTCATTTCGCCGATTAAACCGAATGACTCCGTAGTCGTCGCAGAATAATCTACGAATCTAATATCCTTGAATGATAAAGAGCCGACTTCAAAAGAATAGCTTGTATTTGTAACATAAAAAGTCTGCTCAAAGGTGTTCTCTTGCGGGCCAACAGCAGCGAAAGAACTTAATGGTGCGAGCAATGTCGCGACTGCCGACAAGACGAGAATCGCCAAACGTAGAAACGCATTTTTTCCACCCTTGCGAGTCATTAGAACTTTACCTTTACGTTTTCTTTCTGAGAATCACTAATTTTGAACATTTCGAGCTTTTCGAAGCCAAACATACCAGCTACGATATTCGAAGGGAAGACTTGAGTCTTATTATTCATTTCTTTGACGGCACCATTATAAAACTTGCGCGCATTCGCAATATCATTCTCGATGCTAGACAATTGAGAATTTAAATCAAGGAAGTTCTCATTCGAACGAAGTTCCGGATAGGCCTCGGCGATTGCTAATAAATGCGCCAAGTCTTGAGTGAGCTGATTGTTGGCTGAAATCTTTTCTTCTTGCGACATCCGGTTATATGAACTTTTGCGTAAGTTTACAATTTCGGAAAAAGTTTCCACTTCATGTTTAGCGTAGGCCTTTACGACCTCGACGAGATTTGGCACTAAATCCCAACGCTTCTTTAGATATACGTCCATTGTTGCGAAAGCTTCATCTACCTGATTTCGTAAGCGCACCAGCGCATTATAGGTTGAAGCAACTCCGACGAGCATTAAGAAAACTACTACGACAATAATCGTCACAATAATACCAGCTGGCATTTGATTTATCTCCCAATATTCTTATGTTAATTTTATTATATATCAAAAATGCACCCATTGCGGGTGTATTTTTGGGCTATTTACCGTTAATCTTTACCGTCGAGAAAAGCACCAGATTGGCGCGACCATAGCTTATGATATGCGCCATGTTTTTCGAGTAATTCATGGTGCGTACCCTGCTCGATGATTTTGCCATTTTCAAGTACTACGATGCGATCGAGACTGGCGATGGTAGATAGGCGGTGCGCAACTACGATGCTGGTGCGCCCCTTCATTAATTTGATTAATGCATCTTGGATTAAGGCTTCCGATTCAGAGTCAAGCGCAGAAGTTGCCTCATCGAGCACCAAGACTGGGGCATCTTTCAAGATGGCGCGCGCAATGGCAACGCGTTGACGTTGGCCGCCCGAAAGCTTAATGCCGCGTTCGCCCACCAAAGTATCATAACCGTCTGGGAGATCTTTGATGAATTCATCAGCGTTCGCCAACTTGGCTGCACGAACGATTTCTTCACGCGAAGCATCCGGCTTCGAATAGGCAATATTCTCGGCAATGCTGCGGTGAAATAGGGTAGTTTCTTGTGGCACGTAAGCAATTGCTTCACGCAAAGAAACTTGCTGAACTTCGTGAATATTCTGCCCATCTATCAGGATTTCGCCATCTTGAACATCAGCGAAACGCAACAATAACTTTGTGAGGGTTGTTTTACCCGAGCCGGATACACCAACAAGCCCGATGCGCTCCCCTGCTTTTACGCTAAGTGAGAAATCTTCAAAGATTGACTCGCGCGCATCTTGGTGCTTGAAGGCAATATTCTTAAAATCTATTTTGCCCTTCTTCACCTTGAGCGGCTGAGCGTTTTCAATATCCACCACCGCATCCTTGGTGTCGAGAATCTTGGTCATTTCATAAGCATCACCGAATACGCGGTTTATATGCTTGAAAATGTTATTGATATTCCATAATTCACCCATGATGCTCATCGAATAGTTAACGATTAAAATGAGCGTTGCAACACTAAGCCCGAATACCGGCACGCCAGCCATCATGAAAACAACTATGATGGCGATGATACCAATGTTGACGAAGTTAAACGCTAAGTCGCGTTTCATCGTAGCATTCATCTGCGCGATGCCAGCATTGTAGCTGGCGCGGTTGAAGTTTGCATAACGATGACGCTCGTGCGATTCACGGCCGTATGATTTGACGGATAAAATATTAGACACCGAATCGGCCAATTGGCCAGTCTGACGGTTTTCCGCCTCGGCACGCTCTTTACTGAGGTGTGAAATTTTCTTGAAGCTTAACCCCGAGCATAAAATGTAAATCGCGACGAATATTGTTAATCCGAGCGCAAAGAGGGGTGCGCGTGGCGCGAGAACTATCATGATAAACGCAAACATCGAAATAATGTAGATGATGTCGAAAATTAGCAAATCGAATAGTCGCTCAAAGGCCCCAATAAACTTATTAGTTTGCGAAACTAATGAGCCAGAGAAACGGTCGCTATGAAATTGCATAGATTGGGAGCTAATAGTGTTAAAACATAGCGTCCCTAAATCATAGAGCACCTTGAGCTCATACTTCCAGCACCAATAGACTCGAAGCCAGCCCAGGATGGCGCTACCGCCCAAATATAGGCCGATTAACAATAGCCCCTGCGGTAAGAGCGTTGAGATGACTTGATCGTCTGGAATGCCAGCCGAAATCGCATCTATCATGTTTGCAAATATTAATGGAATGAGCGTTGTGCGAATTAGGACAACAATTGGCGTTGATAGGATTGTACCAATTGCTAGCCATTTGTACTTTTTTGAACTTTGCCAATAGTAGTACAGCGTGCGCTTCGCAACCGACGAACGCTGCTTGCTATTTTGTGATTTTGTCATTTTTAAATTATATTCCTTTTATGCTTTTTAGTTTATTGGCGCATAAAAATACGCCTTCTTTCTTAATGGTTGAAGGCGTATTAGTTTTCGAATTATTGAATGGTTGCAATTTTGAATACTTTACCGTTAGGTAAAGTGACTTCGTCTCCGACTTTTTTGCCAAAAATCGCAAGACCAATCGGTGATTCGTTACTAATTTTGCCTTCTAGTGGGTTGGCCTCAACGGCGCCAACCAATGTATAGGTGCTAGTTTTGCCGTTCGATTCAAGCGAAACGACGCTACCCATATCCACCTTCGACTTTTTGCCGCCCTTAATAACTTTGGCGTGTAACAAAATGTCTTCAATTTCCTGAATACGACCTTCGACGACTTTTTGTTCGCCGCGTGCAGCCGTATAATCCTCGTTTTCACTAAGGTCGCCATAAGAACGTGCTGTCGCAATTTTTTCGGCAATTTCTGGACGGCGAGCTTTTAGCTCTTCGAGTTCTTTCTCGAGGTCTTTCTTACCTTCTGCTGTAATACTAACTGTTTTAACCATAATGAATTATCCCTCCTAGTATTTCCGGGGGAAATGGAATTAATTTTTATAAATATCTAGACTAGTTTAGATTTAAATGCTTCTAATGTCAATAGTTCTAGATTACCAGTTTGGCGATTTTTTAGCTCGATTTTAGATTCAGCTAAAGTTTTATCGCTAATTACCACACGGTAAGGAATCCCCATTAAATCTGCATCAGCAAATTTTTCGCCGTTACGAGCACCTATACGGTCATCCCATAAAATCAATTCAGGGGCCTGTTCGGTGAGTTCGGCGCAAATTTTTTCGGCCGCTTCGCCAATGCCAACTAAGTAATATTTGTAAGGAGCAATTTCTTCTGGCCAGACAAGGCCATTTTCGTCTGATAGCTTCTCTGCGATTACGCCCATCACGCGGCTCGGGCCAATACCATAGCTGCCCATAAAGACTTTTTTACGTTCGCCCTTTTCGTCGTTAAACGTCAGATCGAGGCCATCCGAGAAGCGATAACCAAGCGTAAAGATGTTGCCGACTTCTGCAGCTTTGCACTTTTCGAGTTTTGCCTTATCTAGGCCAAGGTCTTTAATGGTTTCATCATTATAGACTTCTTCGTTAATTGCGATACCTTTCTCGCGGTCGAGGTAGATAATATCCTCGCCTACTTCGCAAAGAGTCTGGAATTCGTCGCTAAACTTGCTAAAAGCGCCGCCGCTAGCAAAAGTTCTGAAAGTATCATTACCGATACCTAGACGGTCAAAGATTTTCTGATATGAAGCGGCGCATTTCTCATAGAACTCATCGTGCTCGGCGCGATCCTTCGAGAAGCTATACAGATCTTTCATCATAAATTCGCGCGTGCGCATAATGCCAGATTTAGCGCGCAATTCGTTGCGGAATTTAGTTTGGAATTGGTAGGCATAGACAGGCAAGTCTTTATAACTTGAGATATAGCTCTTCATAATACGAGTAATTGGTTCTTCATGTGTAGGCGCAAGACCAACCTCGCCACCGGCGTTAAGCTTAGTTTTAAACCAAACATCCATCACGTCGTCGCTCCAGCGATCCGTCGCTTCCCAAACCTCTTTATTCTGCAAAGCGGTCATCTGGAATTCCTGAGAACCAATCGAATTAAGTTCTTCGCGGATAACCTGCATGATATTATCAAGAACGCGTTTTCCGAGCGGCAAAAAGTCATAAACTCCCGCCATTTCTTTATAGACATAGCCAGCGCGAATTAATAACTTCGCACTATTACTGACTTCGTCATTTGGCGTAGTTTTCGTTGTTTTAGTAAACAATTGACTTCTCTTCATATTTATATTCTAACACAAGATAGGTAACTTGGTCACCCTCTTGTATGCTCCGTTTAAAATTGATGATTGATTATTGTGGGTTGCGTTCATCATATTCGTCCATTGACGAAATCAGAACTTCACGTGCTTTATTGCCCCCAGGGGGCGGCGAGACTATACCCATATCTTCGAGATCATCAATGATTGAGGCGGCTCGGCCAAAACCAATATGCATTTTACGTTGCAATAAAGTAGTGGATATTTTTTGATACTGGACGGCGATCTCGGCCGCCTGACGATGGTCGTCATTAGAACCGCTACCTGCACCGCCATCAAAACCGCCCATTGATGCACCCGCGCCAGAAACTTGTACTTGCTGAGTAAGAATCTCTTTAACATATTGCGGCTCACCCTGCGAGCGCAAGAATTTGACGATTTTTTCGATTTCACCGTTGCTAACGAAAGCGCTCTGGGCACGACGTGGAGCTGGCATCTTGCGAGTCATATATAGAAGATCACCATTACCGATAAGCTTTTCGGCGCCAGGTCGGTCTAATGCGACACGTGATTGCGTTTGCTCGACAACCTTCATGACGATGCGGCTCGGAATGTTCGCCTTGATGGCCGTCGTAATAATATCGGCTTTCGGATACTGCGTAGCAATCACGAGGATAATACCAGCAGCACGAGCCTTAGCGGCAAGACGCGCCAACATTGTTTCAATTTCGCGACCGCCCGGCTTAGCTTTAATGAAGTCCTGCAACTCATCGAAAGCAATAATGATATATGGAAACTTTTGGCGTTTTTCAGTCTCCTCTTCACTGCTTTCTTCGGTATTTTTTATTGGCGATGCATTTTGCTCAGCAGTAAGCTTGGAATTATAATCTGCGATATTCTGAACGCCATAATCACGCATTTCTTTGAGACGATATTCCATTTGATCAATCGCCCACTTCAACACGCTTAATGTGCTCTTCACGTCTTCCACGACAGGCGTAAGAAGGTGTGGGATATCGTCATAGAGACCGAATTCCAAAT
This sequence comes from uncultured Candidatus Saccharibacteria bacterium, assembly GCA_946185175.1. Classification (GTDB taxonomy): domain Bacteria; phylum Patescibacteriota; class Saccharimonadia; order Saccharimonadales; family Saccharimonadaceae; genus UBA2834. The sequence continues at coordinate 8,681 of CAMHIH010000004.1, read as the reverse complement.
GCTTTGGGTCGATAAGAATCAAACGCAAATCTGCTGGCGAATTATGATACATCAACGAAACGAGCATCGAGTGAATCGTGACAGACTTACCAGAACCGGTAGTACCAGCAACTAACAAGTGAGGCATGTCGGCCAAATCGAGGACTACTGCATTGCCGTCATTATCGCGCCCAAGCGCAAATGCCATTTGTTTGTTAGCAGCTAGATTACGCCAACTACTAGTAGTCATAATTTCACGAAGTCCAACCGTAGCGGCTTTAATATTTGGCACTTCGACGCCAATAATGCGACGCTCGTTCGGTACTGGTGCAATACGTACGACACCACTACCGCCAACACCGAGCGCACTAGTTAGCTCTTCACTCATAGAAGTAATACGCGAAATCTTCACGCCTGCTGGTGGAGTAACACGATATTGCGTAACGCTCGGGCCAACAATTGCATCACCTACGGTTACATCAATACCAAACTCGCCAAAAGTCTCGCGAATAATTTCGGCAACTTTTTGCGGGTCGCCCGGATCGGCTTTATTAGTATGGCGCGCCAATAAATCAATGGTAGGCATCTTCCAATCTTGCGTATTAACGACCGTCAAAGCTTGGCTTTCGTCTTCTTTGGCGGATTCTGCCTTATTTGTGACTTTAGTTAATAAGCCCTGCTTTTTATCTTCTTTTTCGGCTTCTTCAGCATGGTTGACGACATTTACTTTGCCTGGACGGACCTCGGCCTCGTCGTCGTCGGATAGTAAATCTTTCTTGGCACTACGGCGCATAACCTTGGCGTTATTAACGTCCTCATCGTTTTTACTAGTTTTGAAAATGGCGCCGATGCGACGGAATAATGCAGCTGGGGTCTCCGCATACATAAACAAGGCTGTAATTAGAATTAAAATAACATAAACAAAGTATGCAATGCCGCCTGCCACCATCTTGAGCGTGAAGTTATTTAGAAATGTGCCGACAATGCCACCATGAGCTTCAACGGCACCGTGCGAGCTAATACCAAAAATACCCGAAAACCAAAGAACCATTAAGAATGACGCAATCCAGACACTAGGATCGAGGCGATTATCATCGGCGCGGAAAATCATCACGGCGAGGTAAATTAGAATAAATGGCAATAAGAAGGTAGTATACCCGATAGTTTTAAGCAAAAAATCTTGCGCAACATTCAAAGCTACGCCGCCCTGCCCAAACCAGGCCGCAACAAGAATGATTGAAATAGCAATCATCAGAACAGCACCAATTTGATGCCAAAAACCGCCCGGCAATTCCCGGCGTTGGATTTCTTGAGCTTTTTTCTTTCTGCCACGTTTTTTAGCCATACCTATATAATAGCATAAAAAATAGGGATAACGCTTGCGCCTTATCCCTGATTTTCAATTATTATTTCGACCAATACTTATATAAGTCATTTAATGAATCAATCGCGTCTTCGACTTCAGAGGTTGGCGTCTTTGAATAAAAGCCCACCAACAACGAAACGACCGTCATGAGCGTGGCGACCGAAGCAATACCGATTGCCACAAAGCGCATAATACTAAGATACTTGGTTTCGCCTTTAGCGATTTTCATACTAACAAAGAACATTGCTGCTGATGCAATTGCAAGAATCAAGTTCGCAACAAAGCTACTGCCCCAGAGTTCGCCCTGGCTGACCGCAAACTTGCTGCGACCGAGCGATAATAGCGAGTAGATCAATACCGCTACCATATCAACACAGAAAATGATAACAAATACGCCAAAGACCTTAGCGACGCAACCCCAAGCTTTTTTCATTGCTTCGACGTCGGTAATTTTACGCACGGTCAATAAGCCGATAATGGCACAGGCCAACGACAATAGTGCAACCACGAGCATTGAACTGGTTTGACCGAGATTCGAGCCGAGGAAACTGCTCAAAAATGGAATATTGAAGCTCCATTTTCCTTTAGTAAAAGTTGAAATTGCGGCAATAATTGTCGCAAAGCCAAAGAAGCTCGCAAATGCCGTCGCGAAAGCATTAATGCCAGCTATTTTATGGTTATCGATTTTGATTTTTGGCATTTTGACTGAGTCTACTACTGCATGCGATTCCGCCTTATGGGCTAGATGCGCAGCATGAGCTGCAGTTTGTTCTGTTGCCATTTTTACACTCCTTAGATTGTTTAATATAACTAAATTATATAACAAAAAGCGCCCGTGAGTCACAGCAAAACACGAGCGCTTTTACCAGGGATAGACTATTTGTCCTGCTCTACCCGCTTCATCGAGAGACTGAGACGACCCTTATCATCGATTGCGTCAAGGCGAACCTTCACCTCATCGCCGACATTGAGAACATCCGTGACTTTATCGAGACGCTTGTCGGAGATTTGCGAAATATGAAGCATACCATCAATGCCTGGCAAGATATTTACAAATGCGCCGAAATCCTTAATGGAGACGACTTTACCTTTGTAGATTTTGCCAACTTCTGGCTCCTCAACGAGACTCTTGACCCATTCGAGCGCTTTGTCGATTGCTTCGGTATTAACAGCAGAAATCGTAATAAGACCATCTTCGGAGATATTGATTTCAGCACCAGTTTCAGATGTGATTTTATTAATCGTTTCGCCACCTTTACCGATAACCGTACCAATCTTATCCGGATTAATCTTGAGTTTTTCGATGCGTGGAGCATATGGGCTGAGATGGTCGCGAGGGCCTTCGAGTACGCTAAGCATGTGCTTCATGATAAACATGCGCCCGTCGTGAGCTTTCTTGATAGCTTCAGAAAGAACACTAACTGGAAGACCGTGAACCTTCATATCCATCTGCAAAGCAGTAATACCTTCGGTAGTACCAGTAACCTTGAAGTCCATATCGCCAGCGAAGTCCTCGGCATCCATAAGATCCGTCAAAACGTATGGCTTGTCGCCATCCATCATAAGACCCATGGCAACACCAGCAACTGGGCGCTTCAAAGGCACGCCAGCATCCATAAGGGCGAGACAAGAGCTACAGGTTGCAGCCATTGAAGTGGAGCCGTTCTGAGACATAATCTCAGTCACACTACGGATGGCATATGGGAAATCTTCCTCGCTTGGCAAGACTGGCATCAGGGCGCGCTCAGCAAGATAACCGTGACCAATTTCGCGACGTCCTGGGCTACCAATGCGACCAACTTCGCCAACTGTATAGCTTGGCGCGTTGTAGTGATGCATGTAACGGCGGACGCCATCGGTAACCTCCATCGTATCAACGAGCTGGCCATAGCTAAGTGGCGCCAAAGTCACAATATTCATGGCTTGAGTAACGCCGCGCGTAAAGAGACTGGAACCATGGCAGCGTGGCAAAATGCCAACCTGCGAGCTGAGCGGGCGAACCTCGTCAAGCTTGCGACCGTCTGGGCGAATGCCATCTTCGATAATATGCTTGCGAACGTCCTTTTTAACAGCGAGCTCGAATGCTTCGCTATAGTCGGAACGGAAATGTTCATCGTAATATTTCGTACGAGCGGTCATCTTTTGTTCGTCGGACATCTTGTCGGTAATGCCCGCTTCCTCATCAGTAACTTCCTGCGAGAATTCATCATGCATTTGCCACTTGATTTCATCAATCAAGTTGTTGCGCTCGACGGTATTTGGCGTACGAAGATTGTCGCCAAGTTTGCCGACCATCCAAGCATCAACTTTTTGCTGAATCGCTTCATCTGGCAAAACAAGTGTATATTCTTGTTCGACCACGCCAACTTTTTCGCGTAGTTCGTTTTGGAGTTTAATGGCAGGCTGGATCATCTTGAGACCCCATTCGAGACCACCAATGATAACATCTTCTGGAACTTCGTTCGCACCAGCTTCAACCATCGTAATGCCGGAATCTTTACCAGCAACCACGAGATCGAGATCGGAGGCTTCGCGTTCTTCTGGGGTTAAGAAAGCTTTGTATTCGCCATTGACGCGACCGATGCGAAGACCAGCAATTGGGCCATCAAATGGTACGCCAGCTAGCATTAAAGCGCTGGAAGCAGCAATCATCGCAACGACGTCTGGGCGGAAGCTTGGATCCATTGATAGAACAGTCGTGACGACCTGAACTTCTTGACGATAACCTTTCGGGAATAACGGGCGAATTGGGCGGTCAATTAAACGACCAACCAAGACGGCATTGTCGGAAGGTTTGCCTTCGCGTTTAATAAATTTGCTACTGCTAATTTTGCCAGCTGCGTAATATTTTTCTTCGTAGTCAATCGACAATGGGAAGAAATCCTGTACGACTGGCTTGGTGCCGACTACAACTGAGCCAAGCACGACAGTGTCGCCATAAGTGACAAGCACAGATGATGTGGTACGAAAACCAACGCGGTTTACTTCGAGACCGAGCTTGCGGCCGCAAAAATCGGTTTCAACCTTGAAAGTTTTCTTTCCACTTGGGTTGATAATATCCAATTTATTCCTTTCCTCGAGAAAAATAATAAGTATTCGGAGGCGAGCTTTTCTTAAAAAATCACCACAAAATATCTATCATTTTTCCCGATAGTTACTTTCGGTTTTAATTATACCACATTTACGTTTTATTGACTTTTTCCGATGTTTGTGGTAAAATATCAACCAAGCTGATATCCCATCAGCTAGTTTTGCCATGTTGAAAGGGGTGGTGCTAATGGCAGTTATTAAAAAGGTCTCAAGGGCCGAAATCGTTGTCAGCAAGGACGACTACAACGAAGCCGAGGTGCGCGACATCTGGGACGAGGTGTGCGGTGATCACTTGGCGATGATGCGTCCGAAGGAGATGGATGACGGGATTCACCTGCTCATCTACCCGTTCCGTCACTTCGAGGTGACGAACGAAGAGGTTCAGATACCGAAAAGCCTGAAAACCGAAGTCAGTTGGTCTCGCAAGTTGATCATGGAGGGTTCTTTCGTAGCTGGAAAGAACAATTTCATGAGTGCAAACTATGTGATTGACCACTACTGGATGCCGATCCGCCGCTGTGGGGTTGAAAGCAGCTCTCATTACGGCAAGCGCATCTTTGGCGAACTGACTTCTCAGGAAAAGAAGGACCTGAACAGCGTGGCGCTTCTCATGGTGACCAACCGCGATACCGAGTGGAATGGCACTAGAAGCACAGACATGACGTTCTGTGTTGCCGGTGACCTTCATAGGCCGCTGAAGGGTGTTACGGCCGACGAACGCGTAGTGCGTACTCTCGACCACGCCGTCTGGCTTTTCGCCGAGCCGATGCGTCTGATCATCAGCGACATCAATCCGCAGCTGATGCGTTGCGCTCGCCTGCTTGACGAGCTCTCTATGGACTTCGCAGAAAAACTTGATAAGTATGCGGTGGATAAGATTCAGGAGAGCTACGCCGCAAAGGGCCTGCGTTATTTCGATAATGACGCTATCGCTGACGCAATATCCGACACTGAGTAACCGAGACCTTTGAGACCAGCCCAGCCGCTTCGTGCGACTGGGCGTTTTTTATTAGCTCATCCTTGCATAAAAAAGACACCCTTGCGGGTGCTTTTTGTTGTAACTATTTACGAAGACCAAGTTTAGCGACGGTTGCTTTGTAACTTTCGAAATCAGTCTTTTCGAGATACTTCAGCAACTTTTTGCGTTGGCCGACCATTTGAATGAGGCCGCGCTTTGCCATGTAATCGTGCTCGTTCTGCTTGACATGCTCAGTAACTTCCTTGATGCGTTCGGTCAAAATGGAAACCTGAACTTCAGGAGAGCCAACATCATTCTTGCTGCGAGCAAGCTTCTTGATCGCTTCGGCTTTGTTATCTTTAGTAATCATATTGCAGTCATTTTACCACAGATTAGGCCATCTTGCAAGCAAGATTACTTATTGTTCATATACTTTACAAGCGCCGAACGTAGGTCTTTGACCGGCAAAACAAATTTATCTTTGATAGTAGCCGGCGCAATAGCATGCTTAAAACCGAGCTTTTTAGCCTCCGCAATGCGGCGATCTGGCGCCGTGACGCTCCGAATTTCGCCACCTAAACCGACTTCGCCAAACACGATAACTTTCTCGTCAAGCTTGCGCGAAGCGGCGGCGCTAGCAATCGCCATACAGACCGCTAAGTCGGCCGCAGAGTCATTTAGTCGCATACCGCCAACCACGTTAATAAAAATATCCTTATCTTGTAGTTTGAGCTTGGTGCGCTTTTCGAGTACGGCAATCAACAAGTTCAGACGATTAATATCAAATCCGGACGCCGTGCGTTTTGGATAGCCAAAGTTTGTTGTATTGACTAGGGCTTGAATTTCGACCAGTAATGGGCGCGTCCCCTCAATTGTCGCCATGATAATACTGCCGTCCGTATTTTGACGCTCGGACAATAAAGCCTCCGACGGGTTTTTTACTTCAATTAAACCTTTGTTAGCCATCTCAAAAATCGCCACTTCATTAGTTGAACCAAAGCGATTTTTGACGGCGCGAACGGTCTTGAAACCGCCATAACGATCGCCCTCAAAGTTCAGCACGACATCTACGAGGTGCTCAAGCACTTTCGGGCCAGCTAGAGTGCCATCCTTAGTAACATGTCCAACGATTACGGCGGCCGTGTTGCTGGCCTTGGCGGCACGAATTATTAAATTGCCGCAGTTACTAACTTGACTCACCGTGCCGGGCGCCGAACTTATTTCGGCCATTGATAATGTCTGAATTGAATCGACGATGACAAGGTCATACTCTCCGCCCTCAATCGTTTTAGCTATGTCATTGCCAGAAGTTGAGCTCGCAAAGTGCAGTTTATCGGACGATGCCCCCAGGCGAATCGCGCGGAGTTTAACCTGCCCTGCCGATTCCTCACCCGAGACATATAGGACCTGATGACCTTCGGCGACTGCAGCACAAATCTGCATCAAGAGCGTTGATTTACCAATGCCCGGCTGACCGGCTAATAAATTTACCGAGCCCAGCAATAAGCCACCGCCCAAAACGGCATCAAGATCCGCAAAGTCAGTCGAGAGACGGCTGCCGGCGTCGGACGGCTCAATGGTATTAATTGAGACCGCTTCCAGTTTTTTGCCCGAAACCGCACCACGCGATAAGGCAGTTTTTGACTCTGTTTCAACGCTAGGCGCCTGCTCTAGCAGCGTGTTCCACTCGCCGCAATTCTCGCAACGTCCAGCCCATTTTACGAAACTGGCACCACAATTTTGACAGACATACCTCGACTTTGCTTTTATCATATTTCTAGTTTATCACGCAGGAAGTTCACCCCAAGCATAAGCATAATATATCCGATGCTGTATTGACCTTATGCTAAAAGTATGATATAATAGTAAGGTTGGTTTAATCCAAAGTATGACACCCATCAGAAGGAGGGGTAAGATGGAAGAAAAACTTACAAAAGATGAATATGACAAATATGCCGCTCTCTGCGAGTGCGGGATGCGAATCGTACTAGCGCGCATCGAGAACTTGCGACAGGAGGCAGAGATTGCTACCACTAGCCGCAACCCATACGCCGGCATTCAGCACCGCATCAAGACCTACGAGTCTGCCATGAATAAATGTGCTGACCGCGGTCTGCCGGGGCGCCTGAAGGATATTCGCGCCATGCACGACATCGCCGGTATTCGCATCATCACGCTCTACAAAGACGATGTATACAAAGTGCGCGACGCTCTCGTGCGCCAACCGTCGATCGAGATACTCGAGGAACGTGATTATATCGAAAATCCGAAAGACAATGGTTATCGTAGCCTGCATCTGATTATTTCGGTTCACGTCTACTTCTGCGAGACTACAAAGTCGGCGCCAGTCGAGATACAGATTCGCACCAAGGCAATGGATTTGTGGGCAAGCGTTGAGCACGACTGCAAATACAAAAACGATGCGCCCAGCAAGGACGCACCGGCAATGTTTGCAAAAATCGCCCAGATTCTGGAGGAGTTCGACGAAAATGCAATCCGCCTGAGAGACGATAGCGCGTATTAGTCATACTCAAAACGCCGCCCCTAACCGGGCGGCTTTTTATTGACTTCTTTAACCATATGTGGTATAATCAGGTTGTTGCAATTGGTTTTGCAAAGTTCATTGATAATTGATCCCTAATTTCGATGAATTTTGCGCTCGTGTATGGAGGTGATGTGAGTGAAAAAACCATTTATCCTTATTGCGATTATCGCAAGCTTTGTGTGTGTCTTTATCGCATGCAGCAATTCCCACAAGAACGCAAGTTCAGCAGCAGAGACAGAGATTGAGCTTACCCCTAAAGAGCCTTGGCACGGCGATTGCCAATCGATTGCTCGAAATAACGAAGATTTCGGTGGCGGACCAGCGACCGAGGATGAATCCGCCCTGGACGAATCATGCGAACCAGAGATTTATCACGCTCCCGACGTTGAACAGACGACCATCCAGCACAAGGAGAGCGCCTACCAGAATATGGTTAAGGCTGGTACGCTTGACTATTATTTCGCGGACAGCAATGGCGGTCCGATACTTGACCTTGAAAAGTTTTTAGCCGACCTTGGCCTAGACTACGAGGTCGGCAAAGAGACCATCCGCATTACACCAAACGTGCCCTATACTTCGAATGAAGATTTCGAGTACGTCATCCGATTCGAGGACGACATGATTCACGGCAATGACACATTCATTTCGCGCACTGATTCTGGCTGGAAAGAAATTGAACACTACGACTCAGCGACCGATTTCATCTTCTTAATGGTATTAGACCGCCAGGTCTATTACATTGG
>CAMHIH010000003.1 GCA_946185175.1 uncultured Candidatus Saccharibacteria bacterium | reverse complement strand
CCATCATTCTGCATCGTCATCCATTTTTTATCTGTATGCACGATAAAACGGTTTTCGCCATTCGCGACAACTTCCGTCTTAACAACATTTACATCACCAGCCGGTTGCGAGTGTCTCAACATAAAGAAAAATCCGCCTACCGCGACCGCCATCACGACGAGCACTAGTACCGCCGCCAATCCATACATTACACGCTTGGTTTTACTAATTTCTTTTTGTTGCTTTTTTTGATTCGCCATAATTTCTTTCCAACTTTCTATCGTTATCATAACATATACCGCTTATATTTACTTTTGTGTCACCGAATGCAAAAATATAAATAAGTTAATTAGGTATTATCTATGTACGACATCAATATTAAACTTATTAAGCGTGGCCGTAGATTCTTCTATATTTTTCTCGCCGCCGGGATTTTCTTTGCCGCAATCATCGGTGGAATCCCCCTCTTTAATACGATCCATAAAAACAAATTAGACTCATCTACTACATCTACCAACGTAGAAATCCACGAACATAGAGACAGCGATGGCGACACCATGTATTCGCCAACCTACTACTACGAAGTTGATGGCCAGGAATATATTTGCACGAGCAATTCATCGTCCAATATTCGACCAAACACCGACAATCAAACCATTTATTACGACTCCAAAAATCCCTCCGATTGCACATCCGAGTATACCCAAAGTTCCAGCCTCTTCTTCCTAATTTTTCTCATCTTACCAGCAATCTTCATCATTATCGCCGTCATAAACATTCATAAAATCAACCAGCGTGTCAAACGCGTCGAACAGCTCAACACTACCGGTAAGCTCGTCAAAAATCTCCAGTATGATTTGGTTGATTCAGGCATGAAAGTTAATGACGTCTCAATTCAATGCCCCGTCGTAAAATACACGCTACCATCCGGCGAAACCGTCGAACTCAAAGGCGACCCACGCCATGACCGAAAGCTAAGCGACGACGACGGCATGGTCGACCTTGTTATTGACGAAAGTAATCCAGAAAACTATTTCATCGACTTCGAGATCAACCGCATTTCCGGCAATCTTCCTTCCGATTATTTCCAACAGCCACAGACACCGAATGACGCCACGCCGCAATCCGATAACACCACGCCAGAACAAAACACGGCGCCAACCGTTACGCCCGAAAATGGCGACAACAAACCAATCACCTGGTAGATTAATACTTCCCGGCAGATTGGTATTATCTGATAAAAAGTCATGGATAGAATTTGTCAGATTGGTGATTTCTTTGTTCGAAGCGCATCTCTGGATGAGCAAAAACAAAAAATCGCCAAGCTGGCGAATTCTAACATGACGATGGAGCCGCTGGCAGGGGTCGAACCTGTGACCTGCTCGTTACGAATGAGCTGCTCTACCAACTGAGCTACAGCGGCACCTTGCCAATAATTATATCATATCTTCACTTATCCCAACAAAAACTGGAGGCAATTTTACCTCCAGTATTCTGCGCAACTCATCATATGCTTAGTTCTACATTGCGAGAAACGCCTTCCCCGCCTCGTCGTCAAGCACTCGGTAAATATAGAAACTATCACATCGATCGCCGATCCCGTTCATCAAAACGTAAGCCTCGCCATCAGCAAAATCCACGCTTTCCAACTCTAGTCGTGGCGTCGAAATCAGGAACGCCCGTATAGACTCACGAACTACATCGTATCGATATATTACGTTTTCATTCGCCTTTAGGCCAAGTTTCCATAAAATACCGACATCGGTCGACTTTGCCCAATCTGCTAGGTACACTCCATCGGCGTAATAACCGATATCCTGCACGGCTAAACCAGACGCAAAATAGAATTTGTTATCGCGTTCCGTTAAATCATTGCCGATTAGGTGAATCCATCCACCCGAACGCGCAAAATATTCACCATTGCCGGCATAGGCTATTCCACTAGCTGTACCACTCGGCAACTGTTCGTCGGTTTTCTGTCTAAAGTTAGCCGCATCAACACGCGCTACTATCGTGCATTCATCATTTTCGTCGTGAATACCAACTATCAGTAGCTCGTTCGTCTCTGGGTTGTAGGCCATACCATTGGCATGCCCCAATTCATAGCTTTTACGCGCCGCCGCAAAATCTTTCGTCACATCCGCCAAACTTTGCCGATCAATAATCGACAAACGATTATTTGTTTCACCACCTTCCTCTTCTGAACCAGGCGGTCTAGACGCAACAACAAAATAGTCTGGCGTGATGGCAAAACTTTGCGCTGAACCAATTCCATCCGGCTTCATGCCTTCATAGACTAGCTCCAGGGATAACGGCGTCATTTCGTCCACACGAATAACTGATGAATCTGACGTCGAGGTCCTTGAAAACAGCAAGTTCCCGCCAATTATACAAACTACAAGCAATAAGGCCAAATAAACCTTCTTCATGTTTATCACCTCCTAGTGATATGCATATGAAAAGTTTTTAAGGTGCGTGTATATATCTTAACGAAAAATGCCACCTCTGTCAAAAGTCTCTTGCGCTCACCGGCATCTCATGCTATACTTTACTCACTAGGGCTCGTGGTATAGTGGTCTAGTACGCCTCCCTGTCACGGAGGAGATCGCCAGTTCGACTCTGGTCGGGCCCGCCAGTTTTATTTAGAAACCTCTCTTCGGAGAGCGTTTTTTATTCCCCGTGTTATAATAGCTTTATTGCGGGTATCGTATAACGGCTATTATATTTGCTTCCCAAGCAAGAGACGAGGGTCCGACTCCCTCTACCCGCACCATTAGGCGAAAATACCCAAAGGGTATTTTTTGTCGCCAAATTAATAGAGGGAGGAGGACCCGCAGGGGCCGGACGAAGCAGGAGCCGAGTCAAATAAAAATGCGCACATTATTATTTGCGAGGCGACGCCCCGAGTCAAGCAATTCGCCAGAATTGCGCTCTCCCTCTACCCGCACCATTAAGCGAAAATACCCAAAGGGTATTTTTTGTTGCTCTGCCAAAAACATCTTGCTTATGCTAAAATAAAGCTAACTATGCAACCAAACAATTATTTGCAGCCAAACACCTATTATCAGGTGCAGGCACCACAAAAACCCGCCAAAACCAAAAGTACGGGTGGACTTATTGCGATTATCATTCTTTTAGTCGTTCTCATCTTAGGGCTCGGCATTTTCGTACTTGTCGACAAACTAGTTCTCTCCAAGAAGACTGTTGTCGAAGCTAACGACCTTAGTGGCACTTCACAGTCAATCTCTCTTTCGAATGTCGAAATTCCCGAAGGCAGTGACGCAGACATCCTCAAAAACGTCCTCGCCGGCCGCACATTTTTGGTTAACGAAATCTACGATCAATACATTACCTTCAAAAACAACTCCGAATACACCTATTCTTATTACCGTACTCCAGATCAAATCCTTGACCACTTCCAGAACGTACCTAGCGAACACAATGGTACTTTCACCGTTAACGACAAAGTCATCACTCTCAGTGGCGGCGACACATTCACAATTACTGGCGACTACCTCGTCAAGACTTCAGATAAACTTAGTAGCAACAAAAACACCATTTATTTCGACGCAAACCAACTGACAATTTTCAAGAAGAGCCTCACTAACGCCGTTAGCAGCTACATGAATGGCCTACAAAAGAAAGCCACCGACGCCCTCGCTGCCCAAAAATCCGTCGTCAATTCTTACACCTGCACCTACGACAGACTACATATGACAAATGCTGATAGTTTCGTCTGTAGTTCAACCTATACATTATACTTCAGCGCAAAAGACGTCGAAAAAGCCGCCGAAGAAGGCAAAGCCTTTACGTCGCTTTGCCCAACTCTCGCCGAAGCCTACGGCGCCACAAATTATGTCGACGCCTGCGTAGTAAGCTCCGAAAACGTCGGCGCCCTTCAAACTTGGAGCAATCTCATCGTCCGCATCAAAAGCGCCACAAACTACGAATTAACCGGCTCATATCGCAGCGAAGCCGAAGCATCTGAAATCGTCGAAGATGAAGATAAGAAAACCAACGACAAGGCTGAAGAAAAATCCGAAGATAAGACTAAGGAAGAATAACCAGTAACTAAAAGCAATAACTAATCACGTTATTGCTTTTTGTGCTAAATATGATATAATTATAAGATATGAAGCTCACTCGTTATAAACGCGAATCATCTTATTCTTATACACTCGGCGCCACGCTTACATATGAACTGCTCAAAACCCATCCCGAATTAATCCAACGTGTCTTTTTACGCCCAAATATTAAGCATGGCAACGATCTAGAGCAAATCATTGCCAAACTGAAGCAGCGCCATATCGAAATTATTGAAAGCACCAAAGCGTTCAACATCCTCAACGCCAAGTCTAACTGCCTTCTCATTGCAGAGTTCCAAAAACCAGCCACACGGCTAGATTATTCCACTGATAATCCGCACATTGTATTAGTTAACCCATCCGATGCCGGAAATCTTGGCACTATTATGCGCAGCGCCGTCGGTTTCGGTTATCAAAACTTAGCAATTATTCTCCCTGGCGTGGATCCATACGACCCAAAAACTATTCGCGCCTCTATGGGTGCAGTTTTTCATCTCAATATTCAAACTTTCGAGAGTTTTCAAGCATACCAAAATCCATTCACGACCCGCACCTATTACGCCTTTATGCTCGACTCCGCCGCTAAGCGTCTAACGGATGTTAATCCAATTTCCAAAAACTATAGTTTAATCTTTGGCAATGAGGCCAGCGGGCTACCGTCGGAATTCGCCACCTTTACCACTCCGATATTTATTCCGCAAAACCAAAAAATTGACAGCCTCAACCTTTCGGTGGCTGCCAGTATTGCTATGTTTGAGCTTTCTACTCGCCAGTAGGCGCCTCCGGCGCCTCTACTGCTTCGGGTTCGGCATTCTCTTCAAGATTAACATCATCGGCATCGCTCTCGCTTTCCTCAATTTTGATGTATTCTTTCACCTTTCCGTCATCGCGCACTTGCTGCAAATCACTACTCAATCTCGAAAAACGCACCCAAATCGACTCATAATTCACTTTATTATCAGACTTGGCTACCAATTTTACGATATAAAAACCATCGCCGTTTTTCGAAATAAAGACATCCGAAATATCGCCAGCTTTTTCGAGCTCATAAGCCTTTGCCGCCCTGCCACCATCTAGATTATTTACACTTACCATTGCGTCAGTTTTTTCATAGCTAAAGATATTACTATTGGCATACTCCGTTGCCAAAGTCGCCATATCGCCCTGGTTAGCGGCTAATTTCGTTTTAACTTCCGCTATCAAATCTTTCGCATCCGTGTCAACCGCTTCAGCCACCTTGCGCTTCGCCAAAGACAGCATGATGAACCGGCGATAGTCTTTCATTGAAAAACCAAAGTTCTCTTTTACTATCGTCTCAAAAACCTCATCGCTACGGCGTTCGCCATTAATAGTCTTATGCTCTTCGATTACAGCATCAATTTCTTCATCGGTCACTTCAAGACCCAACTCTTCCATTTTTGCCAACGCATAAGTATAATCTTCGGCCGCGTTCATTGCTTGACGTTTGTAATGATTAATCTGGCTTTTCGAATCTTCCGAATCGTCAAATTTGCCACTCTGGTATTCAATTGTCGCAATGCTACTGCGGAAAATCATCAAATAGTCGCTATAGCGCACCTTATGGCCGTCAATTTCTGCTACTGGCAAACGCAAAAAGTTTGCAAAACGATACACCACATCACTCGTGCTCTGAACCTTATATACCTGCAACCAGCCAACCGCCAAAAAGGTCACTAAAGCCACCACGGCAATCGCGATAGTATTTATCACTAAACGATGCTTTGCGTACTGAAAAGGATAGCGGAATTTTTTGCCGTTCGCCAAAATCTCCTCGCGACTCTCCTCGATATTTTTTTGAGTAATCGCCGGATTCTTCTTTTCTTTTTTATCCTTTTTAAATTTATCTGTAATGATACTCATTATTCTTCTTCACCACCCTCGCCGTGCTTAGCGTTCTGTATTTCATTATACACTGTTTCGGGGTGGCTGACCATGCTCAAGGTTAAATCGCCTACGCCAGTCTGTATCAATATCGTTCCGTAATCGAACATCGAACCAAACATCCCCGGAACTCCGTATGAAATACTCTGTATATTATCGAGCTCCAAATCTACGACCGTCTTCTTGAAGAGTCCTTTTTGACGAACTTGGCGCAAACGTTCATTCGTTACGAGATAATAGCTAAAATGCCACAGCATTAAGCTATATAGATACCCCAACACTCCGAGCGCAAAACAACCAATCCATAGCCAAAATAGCTGAGGATCATCTTGTTTCAAAATCATCGGCACTGCGCCGCCAGCAATCAATAAAACCGCCACCAAAAAGCCCCGAATTGTCGTCAAAATATGACGCCGAAAAACCAGCACTACTTCTTCATTTGCGCGCTGCCCTTCAAAATCCATATGCCTATATTATACCATTCAACAATAATGGTATTTGGCGTCGCTTCTTCGTCTTGCAACAAAGCCTCGACCTTCTCTTCTTCGCTATAGCTTGGCAAACCGTCATTTGGCGCAAAAAATAGTACCACAGAAATGACTATAGCAACAACGACCAATACTCCCTCCAACAGCAACGACAGCTAGCTTCTTTTTATTGTTCCAGAGAAAACTATTCCGCATATCTATTATGATTAAAAAATAAGAATTCAAGTTTCGCCCCATTCTAAACAAAAAAATGCACCCCCTTAATGGGCGCCTATTAATAGAAATGGTGACCCGGGTGCGAGTCGAACGCACAACCTTCTCCTTAGGACGGAGCTGCTCTATCCATTGAGCTACCAGGCCAATACGCATATTTTATCACAAAAAAGCACCCCCGTTTTACCGAGGGCGCAAATCCGCAATCATATTTAACGCGTAAACTTTTCGCTAAGCGTATGATATATCTGAATTTCTTCCGGCTTGAACCAGTAAGAAACTTCCGCGTCAGCCTCTTCTGGGTTACCAGAGGCATGAATTAAGTTTGGCACAGCCTCGTCGTGCGCATCCGCATAACCGAAAGTAACGTGCGCGTAATCACCGCGAATAGTACCCATATCGGCCGCCATCGGCTCCGTTGAACCAACCATTTTACGTACCAGTGGCACCGCCTCAACGCCTTCAAGCACCATCGCAATCACTGGGCCGGAAGTCATAAACTTCAAAGTAATGTCAAAAGTCTTTTGGCCGCGTCGCGAAATCATCTTCGAGATGCCTTCATAGTGCTGATAGTAGTGATCTTTATCTGGGCTAACCATTTTAGCGCCAACAATCTTCAGGCCAACCCGCTCAAAGCGACTCAAAATCTCACCGACGATTCCACGTTGTACTGCGTCCGGCTTAAAGACAATCAGTGTACGTTGAATTAAGTTATTTGGATTATTTTCTTTTGTAAAACCAATCGTCGATGCCTTTAGCTCTGGCTTTTCTGATTTTATTGTTTTCTTAGCATCTTTTTTATCTGCCATCCCAAAAAATCTCCTTTTAATCAATGTACAACATTACAGATAAGAATGCAAAAGCTAATGATTATCGTCGCCGCATCCTTTTATTTAATTTCCGTATCGCTATGGAAACGTTCATGCACTTCACGCAAATGCGGATCTGTCACATGTGTATAGATTTGCGTTGTCGAAATATTAGAATGCCCCAACATTGATTGCACCGAACGCAAATCCGCTCCATTCATCAATAAATCCGTCGCGAACGAATGGCGTAATGTGTGCGGCGTTACGTGTTTCGTAATTCCCGCCAAACGTACATATTTATTTACGATACGTTCCACACTCCGCGACGTTAGACGACGCTCATCATTCTTCATATCAGCATCCGGTCGATTGCGCGAATTATTTAAAAACAATGCCGGCAACTTATCGTGCCTCTCCGCTAAATAATCGCTGATTGCCTCTGCAGCTTGGTAAGAAATAAACACTGGACGGTCTTTTTGTCCTTTACCACGCACCATAAATTCCCTACGCTCCAAATTTACATGATCGCGATTTAAATTAATTAATTCAGATACACGCAAGCCCGACGAGAATAATAGCTCCAATATCGCGCGATCGCGTAATCCCGTCTCGCTATCGAGTGGAATTTCGGCCAAAATCCGGTCTATTTCATCCACGTGCAAAAATGTCACCTGTGGACGATGCGTACGCGGCAATTCGACCAATACCGGATCCAATGATTTAATACCTCTTTTTGATAAATATTTCAGAAACCCCCGAAAAGCAATCAAATGGTAGTTTTGCGTCGTCACTGAAAGACCTTTTTTGCGATCTGTCATGTAGCGATTCAACCATAGCCGATATTGCCTTAGCCATTCTGGCGTAATATCCTCTGGTTTCAACTCCTCACCGCCAAATTCCGTCACGCGCGACAAATATAATTCATAATTACGTGTAGTGTATCGACTACGACCATTTTCGATTTCTAACGACTGCAAGAATTCAATAATCAAATCACTTACAAACATCTAAAACAACCCGTAACCGATAAATTTCAATATTGCAGCCTGGCAAAAGAAAATCAGCAAGAAGCCCAAAATCAAGAATGGCCCAAACGGAATCTTTAATTTGTGATTCTTTTTCGACATCGCAACTGGCAGCATTGTAATGCAGCCCAATATATTCGCCGCAAACATCGCAAACATCGCTAGCCAAAAATTGCCCAACATTAACGCTAGTGGCACACATAACATCCAATCACCACCACCAACCCATTTTTCACTACTTACGCGATACATTAAATAATAAAACAGTGGCAAAATCATCAACGAGCCTGAAATCGTAATTACATCTACTTCGCCACCCCTGGCAATAGTTTGCCAAACGCTCACACCCAAATAGGCCGTTGCTATCCCCCAAGCTACATACATTAAACCAACCGGCAATTCCTTCCATTTCGCATCGTATACGAACAAAATTACAAAGATCACCAGATTAATTAGAAACAATGCATATTTTGCTATCTCAAAACCATTCAGTGCATACAATTCTTCAAAAGCAGGCCACAAAATATAACTTAGCGCAAACGCAAAACCTGTCAAAACTTCCGATAAAATTTCGGCATAGCCAATCTTTTTGCGGCATTTACGACACTTGCCGCCCAGCATTAGCCAACTCACAATCGGGATATTGTCATACCACTGCAACTGGTATTTGCAATGCATACAATGCGACCATTTAGCTCTATCACCCTTTTTGATGCGCCAAGCCTGGCAGCAAGCAAATGACCCCATCATCGCGCCAAATATAAACAATACTAGCATTACGCATACGTTTACCATAAATCTATCTTAGCATAAAAAATAGAGCTCCCAGGGAGCTCTATTTGTTTAACAACTATAATTAGTGGTTGTCGTTACAAGCAACCGCACCACCTTCCATGAAGTAGAAGATAGCGATCTGGCGATCACCAGTACCCTTGTTGGCGAAACCTTCATCACCACAGGTAGCGTTGCTATAAACGTGGAAGATGTGGTCCATAGTAGTACCGTTAGCAGTAGTGCTGTTGGCAGCGGCAGGGCCTTCATATTTCATCTTGTAGATTTCACCATCTGGATCAGTGAACTGATCAGAGCAGCTATCGAAGGCTAGGTTGCCAGCATCATCGGCTTTGGCACCAGTACAAGAATCATCGATGTAGCGTTTGACGAAGTTCTTATCAATACCACCGATGTGGGTTTGGTTCTGGTTCTGCTGTTGGTCTCCACCAGTACTAGCAGCAACAACCTTGAACGGAGTCTTACCGTTGTTATTTGATTGGTAGCTGTTAACCGCAGTTAAGATACGAGACATATCGTCTGCACGCTGCGTGTTGCGTTGGCTGCGCTGCAAAGCTGGCAATGCAATGAAGACCATCAAGAAGATAAGACCGGCGATAGCAAGCACTAACACGACCTCGATAATCGTAAAGCCTTTTTTAGATTTTGTAGACATTTTTTACTCCTTTTTTATTTTTGCAATTAGCAATCACCTTTACGGCAGTTAGACGCCCTCTAACCATATTGCCGATTGCAAAATTGTATCTGAAAACAGTATATAACACGCTTACGCTAAAAATCAAGTAATTTTTTAGATTTATTAATTTTAATCTTTAACCAATCTGGCCAACCAATGAATAAATCGGCAATAGAACACCAGCCACCAAGATAGCGGCAATACCCCCCAACATCAAGAGCATCAACGGCTCGATCATCGTACTAATTGCATTAACCTTCTCATCAAGCTCATCTTCATAAACTTGCGCAGCCTTACCGAGCATTTCATCCATCTTGCCAGATTCCTCACCAATTGCCGCCATGTTTGGCACCAATGGTAGTAAGTAGTCTTTATCCTTCAAGGCAACCGAGAGCGGCTTGCCCGCCTGCACCATCGATGCGGCTTCTTCAATGACATCCTGCACGACAACATTATCCGTCGCCTCGCCGGCGATATGTACGGAATCTAGCACCGAAACACCCGTCGAAAGTAGAATCTGCGCAATTCTCGCAAAACGACCATTATAAAGCAACTTAAATAAGTCATTAAACATTGGTATGTTCAACTTAATGTTCGCACTTGCGCGTATGCCTGGCGTAGTCTTGAAAAATTGTTTAAGCGAAACGATAACTACAGTCATAATAATCAACACGATGTACCAAAAATTCATAATAAAGTCTTTGATACCCACCAAAATCTGCGTCAACATTGGGAGTGTTTCGTCCATACTGACATAGAGATTCTCTACCTCTGGTACAACTTCCACCATCATATATACGAACACCAAGATAATCACGACCAAGGAAATCAACGGATACATCATCGCACCCCTAATTTTCTTCATAATCTTATCGTTCTTCTCTTCCTGCTCTGCAATACGACGTAAACTGTTATCAAGCGTACCGGAAACTTCACCGGCCTTAACCAACGACATATAAACGTTATTGAAAACATCTGGATGCTTGCCAAAAGCTTCGCCGAGCGAGCGACCAGCCTCGATATCTGCGTTGATTTGCTCAATCACCGCCTTCATACCCTTCGCTTCAGTCTGTTCTGCAACAGTTCGCAAAGACTGCGCGACCGGCAGACCAGCACCAATCAATGTCGCGAACTGACGCGTAAAGGTAATACGATCATTTGTCGTAACTCTAGACTGGGCCTTATTAAAGAAACCAGTACCTTCCTCTTTGACGCTTTCCGGAATATACCCACGATCCAACAAAAGCTTACCAGCCGTACGCTCATTTTCGGCCTGAATCGTACCTTTGATACTTTTGCCAGTACTTTGCTCTTTTGCTCTGTAGGTAAAACGTTTCATCCGCGAGCTAACCTTTCAAATTCTTGCAAATCAACGGCGTATTCACGAGCATTGTCGTAGGTAATTACGCCAGTTTGAATCAATTTCACCAAAGTGCGATCCATCGTCTGCATACCCTGATCCGCACCAGTTTGAATAATCGTATCTAGTTGATGAGTTTTACCTTCACGAATCACCGAGCGAACTGCAGGGTTTGCAATCATAATCTCTGCTGCTACGACACGACCACCACCGATTGCTGGCACCAAGCGCTGAGCACAAATCGCCATCAAGATATTGGACAACTGCGAACGTACCTGCGGCTGTTGGTGTGGCGGGAACACATCAATCATACGATCAATACTTTGCGAAGCCGAGTTAGTATGAAGCGTTGCAAACACTAAGTGACCAGTTTCCGCAATCGTAATTGCGGCGGAAATCGTCTCAAGGTCACGCATCTCACCGATAAGCACCACATCAGGGTCCTCGCGCAATGCCGAACGAAGTGCCGCCGAAAATGAATAAGTATCATAGTGAACCTCACGTTGCACCACCACGCTACGATGCGACTTATGCGTAAACTCAATTGGATCCTCAATCGTAATAATGTGGCAAGCTTTTTCTCGATTAATCTTATCCACCAAAGCTGCCAGTGTCGTTGACTTACCAGAACCAGTCGGACCAGTCACGAGCACCAAACCACGTGGGTAGTCGGCGAAGCTCGTCACAACGGATGGCAAACCCAAATCGGCGATTGATTTAATTTCATTTGGGATCAAGCGGAATGCACCGGCAAGGTTACCTTTTTCATGAAAGGCATTAACACGGAAGCGGCCAAGGTCGCCAAATGAGAAGGAATAGTCAAATTCCTTATCCTTGATTAAGATTTGCTTTTGATCTTCCTCAAGAGTTGAAAAGACGAGACGCTCAACAGTCACTTCATCGAGCGCGCCATAACCACCGATTGGCTGCAATGCACCATCAATACGCAAAATTGGCGGCAAACCGACCTGCAAATGCAAATCACTTGCTTTTGTACGCACGCATTCTTCAAGAAGACTCTCAATTCTGATCCCACTATTTGGCACCATGTTAGTCATACCCTGCCCACTTTGTTCCATAACACTATTGTACTTATGTTTAAAGCAAAAATCAAACTTATTTTACAGTTTTTTCGCCCAAAATAGTTCCGCCCCACTCTACGGCCGTATAACCATCACGTTTCACGGCCAATAAGTTTTGCTCGCGCACGTCTTTTGGTTCTTCGAGTGGCTTCACAATCATCATAACCCTAATTAACGCATCTGGTTTAGGCGAAATCTCAAGCGACATATCATTCTCGATCTCATCTGAAGTCGCGAACCGTACATAGTTGTACTTGTTTTTGCTCAATATCGGTAGCCAAAATACGATAAACTCATTTATCTCGCGTTCATTTAGCCCCAAGATTCCCAATTTTTCTTCAAAAAACTTTACGACATCTCCGCCAGTAACAATAAACCCCTCATCCGTTTCAGTATATGACCGATTTATCCCCTCCCAATACAGACCATAATAGCCTCGATTATTCTCATCCCGAAGGTTGCCATTTGGTTCCGCAACGACAGTCCAACCATCCCTATACTCTGGATAAGTCGTAATTAGTCTCTCTGGGTGCCCTAATTTAACCGATATCTCCGTTTTCGTACGCGGATAAAGATAAATCATCGGCTTTAATTCGATAGTATCACCGCCGCAACTATTATTCTCATCCTCCTCGCCACCATCATCATTACTCTGTTTCTTACGCTTAAAAATATCCATAATGCTCATATTTCAAATATAGCACGGCGCCATACCACAAAAAAGCGACCCACTAGTCCGGGTCGCTTGATAGGCTACTTCAAATATTCGTGCAACTTTTTCGTGTCTTTATTCTTGCGCAATTTCGCCAAAGCTTTTGCTTCGATTTGGCGAATACGTTCGCGCGTCACGGAAAATTCTGCGCCAACTTCTTCGAGCGTATGACTCTTGCCCCCACCAATACCAAAGCGCATTTTGATAATCTTCTGCTCACGGTCAGTCAAAGTCGAGAGGATTGAGGCAATTTGCTCTTTCAAAAGCTGGTTCGCCGCAGAGTCTTCCGGCGAGATGCGGTCTTCATCCTCAATAAAGTCACCAAGCGACGAATCGTCGTCTTCGCCATCGCGCCCAACCGAAGCATCCAAAGAAGCGATATCCTGCTTAATCTTCATGACATATTCAATCTTCTCCGGCTCCATGTCCATCGCTTTCGCGATTTCCTCAGTCGATGGCTCGCGATTCAGTTCCTGCGTCAAGCGACGTTGTGTGCGCAGAACTTTATTAATCGTTTCAACCATGTGAACCGGAATACGAATCGTACGCGCCTGATCAGCGATTGCACGCGTAATTGCCTGGCGAATCCACCAAGTTGCATAAGTTGAAAATTTAAAACCTTTATCTGGGTCGAACTTCTCGACGGCACGCAAAAGACCAGTATTGCCTTCCTGAATTAGATCCAAAAAATCCAAACCGCGGCCAGAATAACGCTTCGCAATCGATACCACCAAGCGCATGTTAGATTCGGCCATTTTGTCCTTGGCACGCTTCTGTTCTTTTGGTGTACCATGAATCACTTTTTGCGCAAGCTCAAACTCTTCTTCTGCCGACAAAAGCGGAATCTTGCCAATTTCACGCAAATACAGACGTACCGAGTCGTCAACAATTTCTTCATACGTTGCATTTGGGTCAAGAGAAAGATCTTCTTCATTCTCTTCATCGTTCATATCATCTTCGGTAGGCTCTTCAAAATCCATACCCAACAACAGATCTTTTTCGTCTTCGTCCATTTTTTCCTTTATTTTTTGCTTAAACTTATCTTTTGTGTTTGATGTTTTTGCATTTCATCTGGACGGACTATCAAAATAAGCCCTGCTTTTCCAGCCACTATGCAAAATACTACCACCTAAAAAACAACTTGTCTAGTTTTTAAAACTATTTTTAGCTATTTTTGTTTGATTAACTCGTTCATTTCGGCCAAAAGCTGGTTCTCAAGCTCTTCGTCATGGTTTTCTTCCGCCAACCGAATTTTGTCTTCAAGCTCTTTCCGTTTCGCCGCCAACCGTTCCGCCTCAATCTTCTGACGCAAACTTTCAGCTTCACGTTGCTGTTCACTCGCCGACCAAGTTCCATACTGCTCGTCAAATATTAGTGCGAGCTCGTCTTTATTGAATCCTTTATGAATAAAGCTTTCAGGCACATCCACTTTTCCGCAAAGCACCAAAGCCGCTAAATTCTTTTCTGCCCGGCTCACTTCGGTAGTTGCACCCATCGTCACGCCAGGTGCTTTCTTCAGACGCTTCACGTCTTTCTTCACTTTTTTAGCCCTAAATGCTTCCAGAGAAATACCTAAACGCTTACTCACCATTCGCTCATACTTTTCGCGCAAAACCGTATCATTCTCATCAATTTCATCAATCAAACGTTTGGCCTCTTTGGCATACTCCTGAAAACCCTTCTCGGTATCTAAATCATACTTATCTTCGTATTTTTCTAGAATCCACTCCAATGCTGGACGATAATTTTGCACCGCTTCTTGCCACAACTTCGGATCTTTTTGAATTAGTTCGTCCGCGTCTTTGCAACCATGATAGTCATCTATCACCGAAAGGTAGATACCGAATTTTGACGCCATCGAAATCGCCCGCTCCGCCGCGCGCACACCAGCTTCATCGCCGTCATAGGCTAGTCGAATATCATTTGTCATTCGGCTAAATGCCTTTAGGTGATTTTCCGTCATGGCAGTGCCGGCTGTCGCCACCGCCTCTTGTACTCCCGCCTGATGCGAGGAAATTACGTCCATATTCCCCTCGACTACCACTACATATTCTGA
The DNA here is from genome assembly GCA_946185175.1 of uncultured Candidatus Saccharibacteria bacterium. GTDB lineage: Bacteria > Patescibacteriota > Saccharimonadia > Saccharimonadales > Saccharimonadaceae > UBA2834. Next base: position 6,305 of record CAMHIH010000003.1, on the reverse strand, counting down.
ACGCCGAATCGCTTCACGTGCTTGGCTTAGCCCAAAAATATGGCGCCCTTTGTTATACAGAATCGTCTCTGGGGTATTCAGATATTTTGGTGTGTCCTTAATGCTTGAATCAATAATCCGCCCCGTAAAACCAATTACGCGTCCACCCTGATCCATTAATGGAATCGTCATCCGGCCACGAAATAAATCACCGCCATATTGGTTAACCAAGCCAGCTTCTTCCAATTCCTGAGCCGTAAAACCGCGCTTCTTCAAAAAGTTCGTCAAAGCGTTGCCCGACATTGGCGCATAGCCAATCCTGAATGTTTCAACCGTCTTGCGATTAAGGTGCCGCTGATAGAAGACATACTTGCAAACTTCCTTATTACGCACCAAACAAGTCTGAAAATATTTTGTTGTCAACTCGAGCACTTCGTATAGCCTTTGTTTTCGTGCCGCAAATGCCTTGTCACTGCCGCTGTATTTTTTTAACTCCACCCCAGCCTGTTGCGCTAACTTCTCCAGCGCCTCACGGAAAGTAATCCCCTCCATCTCCATCACAAAAGTAAAAATGTCGCCTCCCTTATTGCTAGAAAAATCGTGCCATATGCCTTTCTCTGGCGACACCATAAAGCTTGGCGTACGATCCGTGCCCCACGGCGAATGTCCCTTCAAGTTACGACCAGCTCGCTTCAAGTCAATATACTGCCCAATCACATCCTCGATTGCTAAGCGCTCACGAATCTCCTCTTTGGCGGCATCATTCATATCTAAAATTATACCATTACTTATCAGATAAGGCACCCCATCACCACAACTCTTGACTTTTTCTAATAATCCAAACGGCTTATGTTATAATTTCCTTATGGATAATAAAGCGTATCTTGATCAAATTGCCGTTAAAGACAAAAAAGCTATGCCGGGCAAACCTCTCTTAACGCCGGCTATCATTAAATTACTCGCCGCAGGCATTGTTGCAATTATTTTGATTTTCGTAGTTATCGCTATGCTTAACTCCAATAACAGCAAAATCACCCAAAAGTACGAGGCTCTTTATGCTCGTGCCACTAATCTCGTACAAGAAAGCGGACCATTGGTGCTGTACGACCAGAAACTCAAATCATCTACACTACGTCAATACAACAGCACCTTCAAATCAACCGTCGATTCTTTCAATAGCACTTATAGCGGCATGACGACTACGGCCGGCTTTGATCCGCTTGTATTATCAAGTGAAGTTACCGAAGAAGAATCTAAAAACAATTACACCATTGAGAGCCAACTCAATACAGGCTATCTCAACGGCACGCTCGACGAAGTCTATGCCGCAACCATGTACTACCAAGTGTCCGTTCTATTATCCATGAACGAAGAGGCCTTGACGGCATCTACTAACGTTGAATTATCTAGCGTTTTGAACAACTTTAAAACAGAGCTTATTGAGCTCCAAAAGTTATACAAAAACTACACCGACTACAAGTAAGTCAACAAAAAATTCCTCCAAACGGAGGAATTTTTTTACGCCTCAACTGCAGACTGTTCGTAGCTATGTCGCACTAAATCGATAATTTCATCATCGCTTAGCTGTCCAGAACAAATAACTTCAATGCCATTACGCCCCAGCGAGCGACTCTCCATTACGCTTTCGTAGCGCTCTTGCAGAGTTTTCGACAGTTTATAGTCGCAACGCAACTCAATCCTAAGTGGCGCAGTATCTTTCTCAATCACCAAAGCAATCCGTTCGCCGCGATAGAACACCCGCAAAACTTTGTCGTTTTTATCGCGTTGCTCTTGCTCACTTATGCCATCGAGATGCTGAATGTATTCTACGATACGGTCTTCAAGTACCATTTCAACTCCTCCATACTACCTCGAATATCATCTAGCGCGCGATGGTTTTCCGGCTTCGTGAAATGTTTATGTAGAGCACCTTCAAAATAGACTTTCCAGGCGCTCACGTCCAACATGCGATAATGCAACTTCTTGTTTAGCTTCGGCCACTCGCGTTCAATAAACTTGCGATCCTGATGAATCGAATTACCGGCTAAGTACACTACGTCATCAAAATTTCGATCCACAAAATGCATCAGTTCTTTTTCTACTACCGACGCTGACTTGCCATCCGCATTTTGCGCCACTAAGGCATCATAGGATTCTTTGTTTTTCTCCCAGAACTCACCCACCATTCGCGTTTTCATCAACTCTTCGTCAACTTTCACAATAGCAGTATAAGTTTCCAGCTCGTTTAAATCCCAATCCGTCGCAATCGCGGCGACTTCCAAAATGCGATCCTCTTCTGGCGATAAACCCGTCATTTCGAGGTCCACCCACAACAAAACTCCAGTTTTTTTCTTCGCCATATGCAATTATTTCTTAATATCGAGTTTAAGAGCTTTTACGACAATGTAGATAACCAAAGCCAAAACCAAGAAATTAATCAAATCGTTAACGAATTCACCATAACGCAAAACCGCAACTTCACCAGTTGGCGTTGTGCCAAGCACGGCCGTCAAACCCTTAATACCCTCTGCGGAACCCAGCAAGAAGCCAAGTGGTGGCATGATTACGTTATTAATCAAAGAATTGACGAGTGCGCCAGCTGCAGTACCAAGTACCAAACCTACCGCTAAGCCGACCACATTTTGCTCTTTAATGAAAGTCATAAAGCCGCTTGCGCCACCCTTGAATTTGCCGATACTAGCCGAAGCCAACTCTTTTGACTTTGCGGCTGCATCTTCCTTAGAAATTTTAGCTTTCGCCATAGAAAAACCTTCCTTTTTAACTCTTATTTACTTTTACTATACCACGTTTCCCTGCCCTTGACAATTTTGCTTATGTATGATAAAATATAGTCGTCTTTATCCACGAGACAAAAATTTTGATGCATGAAAGCACATGAACGCATGTATGGCACATTGAAAAGGAGGAAATCATCATGAGTGCAAGAATTTTCAAATTCAGAAACAAAGGAAAAGCTTTCGATCACCTCGAGGTCGATAAGAGTGGATACTGGCATCTCGTACCTGGAAAGGACGTGATTAAGGAACTCTTCGAGGAGCTTCGCGGTGGTGACAATAATGATTACGTCAACATCGCCGAGTTCTCCAAGGGAGAAGAAACGTTGATCCAGTTCGCTGGACTCGACGGCGAAGCACCCGATCGCAGCAAGGCAGACGTCATGCTCGGACTCAGGGACTTCGTAACGGAAAATACACCGGATGATAATCTGTCACCGGCAGAACTTCGTGTCCGCCGAGACGACCGCGGCAACAACGCCGTATATGCTCAGGGGGATGGTAGAATAGTGGCCGTCGGCTACTATGATAATGCCAAGAGCGATAAGGGTATAATGATGGCTGCGCTGATTCTGTATATTTTTGCCATAATCAACATGGACAAGGACCAGGATCTGGCCAAAACCGTCTATAATTATCTGCCCTTTAATAAAGAAGTCGGATGTGACTTCAGTTTTTACAATTACGCAGATGATCTGGTCGATCAGCTTGCGTACTAATCCTCCAGGAATGGAAAAGCCCCCTCAATCGAGGGGGCAATTTTTTTGTTTGTTATTTAATTGCGAAAAATAGAAGGCCCCGGAGCCTTTAAATGGTTCCGGGGCTGAGCCCCTTCAGGCGCAAAGCGCCTTTCCGGGGCAATCTATCGGCGTTATGCGGCAGCAGCAGCGAATGAGGCCTTAGCCTTGCAGCCAATGGCCCACAGAGCCTTGTCGGCATAGTAGTCGGCATAGCCCCTAGGCACTCCCGCCTTCAAGGCCCCCTCGCGGAGAGCTCTTATACGATACTCGCTGTGGTCCATCTCGGCCACGTTCAAGTCGTAGCGGTAGTTATCCGCAATGACCCTGATGCGGGCATCGGTAATGGCCTCGATGGCCTGATAGTTGGAGAAAATCTCCATCCATCTCATGTCGTCTCTGGTTGCATTTTTCACGATAACTCTACTCATAGTTCGGTTCCTCCTTAAACTGTGGTTTCCTCATGCCGTTTTGGCAAGAGATTGCACGCCGTGTGTGAGCGCACTTCCGTCATAGAGCATGGGGTGCTCAAAGACAGCTTTCTCTCCCCCTCAGGGAAAGCTGCCTTCGAGCAACAGATAAACAAAGAAGAAACTTTATGGTAAACCGATAGATTTAATGTTCTATCAATCTGCTTATGCAAACTGATAGTTCTAATGTAACACAAAACGTCAAAAAAGTCAATAGCCACGAGCGTAATCGTGGCTATTTGTCAATTATTATCCCTTATTCCTACATTTTTGCCGGAATTTCAATCCCTAGCAGATCGAGCGCCCGCGTCATCACGGCATCCGCCTTCTCTATCATCCAGAGACGCGCCGACTTCACATTGTCTTCTGCTGTCGAAATTGGTGCTTTTTCGTAATAACGATTCAAACTTTGCGCCAATTCGAAGCAGAAAGCTGCAATCTTGTGCATTTCAAACTTCTCGCAAACACTCCGCACCAAATCTGGGAATTTGAGCAATAGTTGCAAAATTTCTTTTTCCTCTGCAAAATCGTAGTCTGCAAAGTCAACCCGCTCAAAATCAGCATTTTTCACCAAAATTCGGCGCATCCGCACATCGGCATACTGGCAAAATGGCCCTGATTGCCCCGTTAAGGCAAAAATCTTATCCGGGTCATACAGAATTCCCGTCTTGCGATCCGCTACGAAATCAGAGTATTTAATTGCGCCAACTGCGACTTTCTTGATGTCCTCATCGTCGATTTCTTTATCAAAATTTTCGCGTACACGCTTTTCGGCGTCATCCAACAATTCTTCCATCAAGACCACACCCTTCCGACTCGACATCTTTTCGCGCTTCCCTTCCGGCGAAATCTGGTCAATCATGCCAAAATACAGATGAATATTCTCTTGCGGTATACCGATTTTCTTGCCAAGTGCAAACAATTGCTCGAAATAAAATTTCTGCTCACCGCCCGCACAATAAACCACCTTATCTGGGTGAATATTTTCTGCGCGATATAACATACAACCCAAATCATTTGTCGCGTATAGTGCCGTACCGTTACTCTTCAGCATCAACATTGGTACGTCGATTCCGTATTCATCTAAGCGGCAAATCACCGAGCCATCTTCGTTTTTCTCGAAAATACCTTTTTCGACATATTCTTCCACCGCCTGTTTGCCACGCTCCACGAAGCAACTTTCGCCCATCTCGAGATCCGTTGCAATCCCCAGACGATCCATTACTTCGTGCGTATGCTTCATCGAAATTTCTTTAAAATGCTCAGACAATTTCACGGCTTCTTCGTCCTTCGCCTCGAGTTTCAAAAGCCAATCTTGCACCTCATCCGCCAAGGCATGCTCGCCATTTTTTTCTTCTTCCTTTAAGTCGGCCTTCATCTTGATGTAGATGTTACCCAAATCATAAATCGTCACCTTATCAAAATCGATGCCGGAGCGCTTAAAGCCGGTCGCCCAAATCCCAAATGGCGTGCCAACGTCGCCCAGATGATTATCTGTAATCACCTTCCAGCCATTTGCCTCAAGAATCTTCTTGGCCGCCCAGCCTTGCGTACCGGGGCGCAAATGTCCTACTGAATATGGCTTCGCGATGTTGGTGCTCGGAAATTCCGACATCGCTAGACGCCCGGCGCCGTCTTGGTTGTCACCATAATGCTCCGACCACTTCTCTTCCAGCTCAGCCTTCAAGCTTTTGCCGCTAATCTCAATATTGATAAAACCTGGCCCCGCAATCGAAAACTCAAACTCCGAGACTTCTTTCAGCTCTGCGATAATCTCTTCGGCAATTTGACGGGGATTCTTGCCAGCCTGACGCGCTAAACGCATCGCCACGTTGGTTGAATAGTCGCCCGCGATATTGCTCGGAACCTCAGCAAAATCAACAGTCACATCATCAACATCGTAAAGTTTTTTGATGGCTCCTTTGATTTGTTCCTTTAGATTATCCATAGTAGCCATATTTTACCATTTTTTACACCTTAACGCCAGCCGATATTTGACTTTTTGAGACAAATTTGATATAATATGAATATGGCATTTGTCGCCATATTTTTATCGGCGACAAAATCCTGTCCCACGGGTGGACAGAACCCGCAAATGGTTGGTCTGCACCCAACCACGTTCATTAGGAGGAGGTTAAAACCTATGAAGTCATTCGAAGAAAAAACCCGCAAGTTCGTTGAGCTGTCTCAGCTCACCAATCCGTCCTCTGCTCAGAGAACCCAGTGGCAGAAGCTGCGCAATGAGTTGCATGCGCGCGGCCTGAACCCGCAGGATCCCCAGGGCATCATGGACCGCGCCATCATCCATGACCACCGTCAGGAGG
>CAMHIH010000002.1 GCA_946185175.1 uncultured Candidatus Saccharibacteria bacterium | reverse complement strand
TATAAGATGTTTCCCGAATTAATATCTGGCGTGATCAGAACGTTTGCCCTGCCCGCTACTTCCGAGCCGCCTTTGACTGCGGCTTTTTTGTCGCCAATGCGCTGGTTTACGGCCGCATCAAGCTGCATTTCACCGTCCACTAGAATATCTGGACGACGCTCTTTGAGAATCGCTATAGTTTCGGCAGTTTTATCCATTGATGGATCTTTGCCACCGGAGCCAAATGTCGAAAATGAAAGAATTGCAACCAGTGGCGTTTCGTCGAGAATTTTAGCGGCCGCATCATGCGTTAAAATAACAATCTCAGCCAATTGCTCGGCAGTAGGATTCTTACAAGTCGCACCGTCAGAAATAATATAACGACGACCGTCTGGCAAGTCCGCCACAAAGAGACTTGAGAAAGTCTTAAAGCCCTCCCGCATCCCGAGATGATTGCGACAGGCCAAAATTACATCGCGCGACGACCAATCAATGCCGGCCACCATGGCGCCAACCGAACCATCTGCGATTTTAGCGCAAGCTGTTGGTAAATCTAGCGATTCTAATACCGGTTCACAGATTTGCGCCTTTCTTAAATCCTCCGCGGCTTGTTTAATAAACTCGTTATTAGCTTCAGGGAAAAGAATCTTTTGCATATTATTATTGTAGCAATAAAATTAACTCATCTGGCGAATACTTCTTGGCGAGCTGGTTATTCAGGGTCGAGAATTTCGCATTACTATCCTTAATGGTGTTATTAAATAGTTCGTATTTGTCCTTAATCGTATTAGTTGGACAAACATTCACACAAATAGCAACCGAATCGAGTTGCGATTCCAATTCGGCAGTAGTCTTCTCGAGCTCTTTCTTAACCTCCTTCAGCTCTTCGACCGTGATTGACTTTATGTTCTCATCTAATTTAATAAGGTTTTGACGATAACTTGTAATATTCTCAACCAAATCATCCGTTTTAGCAATTAACCCGAGCTGGTTGAGCATGGCATGAAGCTGATTGAGCTGCTTAATCGTTTCCATATTATCCTTAAGCGTAGTGGCGTAATTTTGCAGTTGCTCGATGCGGTCCGACTGAAAGTATTTAACGTAATCGTTATTACTATATGTATTTAGATGGGTCTGGTAATTTGCAAAATTCTTATCGAAAAGTGGTTGGTTGCCAGATTGGAAGGCAGTAGAAATGATTGCCAAATCGGCCACTATTTGATTTTGGATGTCAACGGATTTCTGACGATCCGATTCTCGTTTCGCTAGAAACAAACCAACACACTCCGCAATTACAAAAACAACAACAATTGCCAAAAACAGCCATGCTCGGATCATCCTCTTGCCGCGGGTTTGGTCAACGGCCGAAATGCGCTTTGCTTGTCGGATTTTGCGTTTAGTTTTGACATGTTCACGTAATTCGTTTTTCATCGATTTGAGCTCCGGACGGCATTATAAATTAAATTGGCATAGGTGGTACGACCTTCTGGATTTAAATGAATATGGTCGGCATACATTAATGACCAATTGTCGTGCGCCACACTCCACCAATCGGCCAGGAATACGTTTTCATGGCTATCAGCATACGCCCTCAAGGCAGCATTTTGCGATTCGCGCGGTTGCTGCGGGCCGGCATAGGCGGTAACTAGAATAAACTTATGATCTTGCCCCGCTACATCAACAATATTTTGCAGTAGCGAACCCGTGATTGTTCGTTCGTTTGTGGCAAGGCTAATTACAATCGTTTCTGGCAATTTACCAGTTGCAGCATAATTCGCTAAGATACCTGTCGCGGTTTCAATACCGCGCGACTCTTTTGCATCCACAAATGAATTCGGAATGGTGGCCTCGAGTGCCTCCTTTGCGCCTAAAGTTACCGAGTCGCCAATAATTAGAACGCTGGCGGCGTTGGCGGATGGCGCCGCACGATTTGTGGTGTCGTATGTGGCGCGTGAATCTTGCGCTAACTTATAAAGCGGATCAAGTTGGGCTGAGAAATTTTCAAGCGCAGTTTCGACGCCGATGTAGTCGAGATGATGACTCAAGTCAATTTGCATTTCGGAATTTTGATCGACAGAAGCCAATTGTTCCGAAATGCCGGAAGTAACTGGCGTAGTAGCAAGCAAAACAATTGCCGGCACTAAGCAAAGCCCGACAGTCGCGTAGCGCACCACGCGACGCGAAGGTTTCATGTATCTTAATCGCTGAATCCATTTTGTAATATTAAATATTTCCGTAAAGAACCAAGCTAGTATTAGGCTAGCGATGATATTAATCGTGGGCGCCAACCAGACCGTCGCATTCGGTGGCAAGATTTCTGATAACAATACAAAAAGCGGATAGTGGAATAAATATATTCCAAATGACAGACTGCCGAAATAATCCAAAATACGAATTGCGACCGGCAGACTACGGCGGCTGTGGCGATTGCTCTGCAATTTAACGATGCAAAAAATCATAATCACGGAAAGCACGCCAACGAATGGTAAAACGAAAATAAAAGTAAATGGCTGCGAATATTCCGTTTTGAAGGCTAGAATTGTAATAATCAATAAACTCATTGCCACGCCGATACTTGGCACGAGTTTTGGCGTGCGCGGAGTGCGCGGCACCAAATGATTGAAGGTTGCGAAAGCGGCACCCAAACAGAATGCACCCATGTGTGTATCGATGGCGAAATACGCCCGGTTCGTCGCGCCAAAGATACCGCCATAGCATACCATCAGAACATCCGACAATATTGCTAGAGCTACAAACATGATGCCAAGATTGCGAATTGCCCTGCGGCGATTGCGAAAAATGCCCAACACGATTTTCGCAATCAAAGGTATTAAAAGATAAAATTGCATTTCAAGCGCCAAGAACCACGTATGTTCAAACGGATTCGGCGAAATTGTATTTTCATAATTACCGCCAGTAATTAGCTCGAGAATATTCGTTGTAAAGGTTAATGCGGCAGCCGTGCGCACTTGAATGCCGGCCAAAATATCCTTATTTACAAGCAACGCCAAAGCAAGCGAAACAGCTACGCAAACCAAAAGAGGCGGAAAAATCTTCATAAAACGATCTTTTATGAATGAGCGATATTTAATTTTTCCTTCTACGCCATATTCTTTGACGAGTTTAGAAATAATCAAAAAGCCGGAAATCGTGAAGAAAATATCAACCGCAATAAAACCACCCGGAAGGAAACGATGGAAAAGATGATATATCACAATCAAGACGATTGCATAAAAACGCAACGAGTTAAGTCCAGCTAGCCATCGCATATCTATAATTAGTTTAACATCGCGGCGAGGCATTTAAAAACATAAGCATCAGTAAGGCAATAATGATTGATACCAAAGCTGAAGTTCTTCAAGTATATACGGGTCAGCATTAGGTGATGCGGCAATTTCCTGGATGGCCTTGATGTATGAATTCTGGCGAGCTCTAATGCGCCCCAAGCGATACTCCTCCCAACTAGCTCTTTCAGAATCACTCAAAGTCTGCTCGAAATTACGCGCTTTATAATTAACGAACATTTTTGCGAGACGTTCATCGTGGAAATTTGGATGAAAAGCCGAGATTTCTTTAATATCCGCATTACGCACCGCATCGCAGGTTTTTTTGTCGAGATTATCGATAAAGCCGTCATATAATGCCGACTCAGCATCGGCGGCTGGCGGAAATTCTTCACGATTTTCGTTTTGCGTACGCATGCGCTCGGCAAATTCTGGATGTGCTAATAAGGCGGTCAGATTTTTCTGGACGGTCGTCTCGTCGAGATTAATTTGCTGCCAACTATTTCCCTGCTTTAATACTCCTAGCGGCGCCACGGCTGGACAATGGTTGTACTTTAATTCCTTTACGATTGGGTAAAAAGACTCGGATTTGGTGGGATCAGTTTTTGCAAGTTCGGCTTTTTCTTTGAGTAAGTCATCTAAGTTGTAGCGTAAATCAAATACCAGGACATTGCCGTTTTTGGCTGGCGCAATCGGAAAAGCGACCGACGTTTTATTGTTTTCAGACGAATAGCGGCCGCAGGAATACACGAACGGTTGCGGATTTTCCAAATTGATTAATTTCTGAACCGCACGTTTGTCGCGCATTTTGAAAAGATAATCATATAGCTGCGGCTGTTTTTCTTTGATTAACTTCGTGACCGAAATTAAAGCCTCCACGTCCGACAGAGCATCGTGCGCATGCTCATGCGCAATACCGTTCTCTTTTGTCATTAATTCTAGACGGTTCGTAGCTTTGCCCTCAGGCGTAATAGGCCATTTGATTCCGTCCGGGCGCAAGGCACGCGTCATTCTCACTACATCCAACAAATCCCATCGACTGCGATTGTCTTTCCATTGCCACTCATAAGCATCATAATAATTGCGCCAAAATGTATGACGCATGAATTCGTCATCGAAACGCACGGAATTGTAGCCAGTCGCTATCGTGCCAGGCGTAAAGATTTCCGACATGACATATTTGCAAAATTCTACTTCAGTTAAGCCATCCTGCAAGGTTGATTGCGGGGTGATTTTTGTCACCATAATTGCGTGCGGGCTCGGCAAGGTGTCTTCACCTAATTTAACGAGTATGTTCACCGGGTCGCCAATTGGGTTCAGTTCCATGTCGGTGCGTTGGCCGGCGAATTGCATTAAGCGATCAGCACGTGGATCGAGGCCGGAAGTTTCGAGATCATAAAAGAAAAAAGTCTGCTCCATAACCTCATTTTAGCATGAGGCCCAAAAAGCAGTCTTTAATAAGTAAGCGAAAGGGCCGGACGACGTCCGGCCCAGTCATCGACAAACTACCATTAGCTCACAACCTTAAGCTTTGGGTACATCTGAATGATGTTGCCCTTGCTGCGAGCTTTCTGGATCTTGCGAGCGCGCTTAGCTTGAAGCTCAGCAACTTCCTCTTGTGCAGCCCACTTAAGGATTGCATAAACTTCGGAAAGACTGTGCTTCTGTGCAATCACGACGGTACGCGATTTGCGGGTACGAATCTCCGCAAGCGCATGTGCGCGTTTTGAAATGCCATAATTCATGGCAATTCCGACGAAAACGCCGAATACGGCTGCGCCCATCATGATAAGCAAGAATGCGCTGTCCTGGCCGTGCCATAAAGCCTTAGTGTCATACACCTTAGTGCCAATGATAGACTGAGCAAGGCCATTAAAGTGATGGCTTACGACCATCGCAAAGCTGGCAATGAAGCCCAGGATTCCAGTAACAACGGTCTTCGTCGTCGACGGAAGCACGATCATCGTGCTAGAGAGATACTGTGCAGTTCTCTCATTGTAGCGCCTATACTCCTTTGCAAGAGCTTTAGCGGCGCCATTATCCTGACGTTTCGGAGGTTGAATCAAGTACTCAGGTTCCGCGTTGCGAATCGGACGCTCTTCGATGTGTACAGACTTATACCCCCAGATGTAGCTAACTAGCACTATTGCGGCAAGTGCCAAACCTTCCAATAAATATTCCATGGTATCACCCTTTCTCCGCCCACCCGGGGGCAATTCTTTTTTTTACATTGCGGACCTTCCGCATTTTCACCCATTACTAATTAGTGGGCAAGAATGCGGAAAGTAACGCAAAATTGGAAATTTATTTCGGTAGTTTAGTCGATTCTAAATGTACTTATACTGCCTCTTCGACAGATATACAAGCATTATAGCACAAGTGTTTGATTTTGTCAAGAATGCTTATGCTTATCTATCTGTTAATACGACAACAAAAATCCCCTCATTAGGGGGATTTTTGCCTCACCTTTAAGGTAATTAGACGCCGTAAAGGTCGTTCATCAGTTGTTGAAGCTCCTCGCTTTCGGCGAATTCCGGATCGCCGACTGGGTCAATTAGCATTACAACGAATTTGAGCGGACTATCGGCCGGGATTGAACCCTGCGCTTGGTCGCCATAAGCGAGCGCGGAAGGAATGGAGATTTCGCGCACGCCACCAATCTTCATGCCAACAATACCTTCAAGCCAGCCCTCAATCATATTGGTCGTACCTTCGAGCGGTGCCTTTAGTGAAGTTGGGTTCGCGGCATCGTCGAATGACGAGTCGAAAATGGTTTCATCTGAAAGCCAACCAATATAGTATGCCGAATAGTCAACGAAGTTCTCGTCGGTAACTTCGGCGCCCGTGCCAACGACGAGATCTTTTGCGGTCGTAGTTGTAATATCTGCCGCGTTATAGGCCTTGACGCGAGATTTATAACTGACGAAAGTATCAAAATATTTGGACGACAATTCTGCGCTTTGTTTATCGACGGCGTTTAGATATTTTTGATATAGCTCATTAAAGCGTTCAACCTTTTCGTTGTCGGCGGTTGACGTAGTTGAGCTGCTGCCGCCACCCATAATCACGCTAGCGTAAAGTGCGAAGGTTGAAAGCAGCATGAAGATTGCGATAACAACAATAACGATGCGCTGGCGACCAGTGGTTTTTAATTCATCATTTTTAATCATTTATACCTCCGTAACCCCACCGTTATTTGATTGCTTCTATTTGATTCATTATAGCTTGAATTTCGTTCTTCGCCAAAGTTTTATCTGGATGCGCGAACTCTAGATGGAAGCTGAGATTTTTCTGCTCGCTACCTTCTGCTCGATAAATCGATGATGGCTTGATGCGATAGATTAAACCAGCCTCTTTGAAGATAGTGTCAATTTTAGACTCAAACTCGCCATAGGCGGCATCCGTGGCAACGCTCAATGTTACATCACGGCTTACGAATGGATACTGGCTAAGGCGGAAATGTTTAGTACTGCTTCGATTAATTGCGAGAATTTCATCAAGACTAATCTCAAAAGCGGCCGTGCCGAGTGGCAGTTTCATTTGACGTAAAATCGAAGATTTTATTTCGCCGAGATGACCGAGTAATTTGCCGCCACATTCAATATTTGCCGAACGCTTTGGTTCGTAATATGCATTGGTTTGATCTTTGGCAACCAAGAATGGCTTCACGTCGGCCGAAATGCCCATTTTTTCGAGCATTTCTAACAAGTATTTCTTCGCCGTATAGAAACCGGATTTGCCAGCCTGGTCAATATAGATGAACGCAAGATGATGCGCATTTTGTGGCACGCCATCTTCGTCAACGCCATTAGTACGAGAATAGACTTGGTTCATTTCGAATAAAGCAAATTCGTCGTAGCCAGCACGAATGTTGGCGTAGCTTTTATCGAGCAAGCTAGGCACGATGCTTTGGCGAATATATTGAAGATCCGGCGAAATCGAGTTGACGATGCGATAGGAGTTTGCCGTGTCCTGGCCGACCTTCTGAATTAAATCGCCATGAACAAAGGAGTAAGTTAGCGTTTCATTGGCGCCAAATGCACTGAGAATATCACGAAGTTCGGACTTGAGTTCGAAAGATGCGTTTTTGTCGGATGTAGCGTGTAACGGTAAAACTGGCGCAATATTGTCGTAGCCGGAAAGGCGACCAACTTCTTCAATGATATCTTCTGGAATATGAATATCAGTGCGCCAGAATGGCACCGTAACGGACATTTTTTCGCCAGAAACCTTAACGTCGAATTCGACGTTTTCAAGAATCTTTTGCGCTTCGGCAATGGTAAATTTCGTGCCAAGCAAATTATTGATTTGCGATAGTTCAACTTCAACAACTTCGGCTGCTGGCGCGGTTTTTTGGCTATCAAATAATGCGAGCGGCTTGAGATACTTCGAGGTTACCTCTGCGAAGCGTAAAGCGACCGGCAAAGTTTGACCGGCCGGCTGGCCCTTCGTGAAACGCGTAATAGCCTCGGAGAAAATACCATGTGCCATTTGGGTTTTGCGAAGATTATAGAGACTAAATGTAGCGGATTCGAGAATGATGCGTTTAGTGTTTTCGTCGATTGCTGTGTTTGCGCCGCCCATTGCGCCCGCAAGCGCAACAGGAACATCATTGCTCGTAATGACGATGTCGTCAGAATTCATTTCGACTTCTTTACCATCTAGCAAAGTGAGTTTTTCGCCTGGCTTAGCCGCACGGACGATGATTTTTGGCGTATCGGTGCCGCCAACTTTGACGAACTTATCGTAGTCGAAAGCATGTAGTGGCTGACCGGTAATTAGCATCATGATATTCGTAGCATCAACAATCATACTAACTGGACGCATACCGGCACGGCATAATTGCACTGCTTCGTAATCCAAATAACGCTCAACCCCACCAAGTGATGATTCGAAAACGATAGCTGTATAGCGCGGACAGAGTTTTTCGTCGACTTCGATATCGAGTTTAACGTCGGATGAGTTTTTAAAGCTCTGTGTCGGGTTCGTATACCAATCTTCTGACTTATATTGCTGCCCAAGAATTCCGGCAACTTCGCGACGAAAACCCATAATGCCAAAAGTGTCCGGGCGATGCGTGAGTGATTTGTTTTCGATATCGAGAATCTTGTCGTCGAGCCCGCCAAAGAGGTCTTTAAATGCTTGGCCAGCCTTTACATGCGCTGGATTCAGCTCGACAATGCCACTGTGGTCATCGCCTAAATCGAGCTCGTCCGCACCGGCCATCATACCGTAAGAATCGTACTGCTTGAGCATTTTACGCATGCCAATTTTGAATGGCTCTTCATCGTTAAATGTTGCCGGTACAATTGCGCCAGGCGCGATCCAGACCGCAAACATTCCTTCGTGCACATTTGGCGCACCACACATAACTTGTACATAACCATCATCGTCGCGCTTAACGTCAGTAGCTTCGCCACCGTCATCGATTAAGCAACGAGTTAGATGAGTGTCTGGAATTTTTTCGGCATATTTTACTTGGACAACATAAATGCCGTCATATTCATGAGTAAGGTCGATGACACCTTCGACTTCGACTAAACGTGCACCAATTAGCTTAACGAGTTCGTCGTCGGAAATCTTAATGTCACCAAGACCGAGTTTTAATTGATTTAGTGAAATTAACATTAGAACTCCTTTAAGAAATCAAGTTTAGCGGCTTCAAAATTGCGAACGTCATTAAGGCCATAGCGCAACATAACGAGACGGTCGATGCCGCCGCCCCACGCAAAGCCCTGGTATTCCGTTGGGTCGATGCCGGCCATTTTGAGCACGTTTGGATGAATCATGCCACAGCCAAGCATTTCGAGCCAGCCGTCGCCTTTACCGCCGAGCGATTTTGGTTTTTCGATCAAGAATTCAAGTGATGGTTCAGTAAATGGGAAGTAGCCTGGCTGAGTTTTAATGTTTAGTTTTTGGCCATAGTACTTCTCAAAGAATTCGCGGAGAATTGCGAGCATATTGCCGAGCGTACAATCTTTAGAAACGTAGACACCTTCGCATTGATAGAAAGTATGTTCGTGAGTAGCATCAACGTCTTCATTGCGATAAACACGACCAGGCACAGCAACCGCAATTGCACTACCCTCATCGAGTTTGTGTTTGTAGGCTTTCAATACGCGATGCTGCATAGTGCTAGTATGGGCTGGCGGAATAAAACCTTCCTCCGTGCGGAAGGTGTCATAGCCGTCGCGAGCCGGGTGGCCTTTGGCGAAATTTAAGCTATCAAACATATGAAATTCGTCGTCGAGCTGACGTGATTCCATAATGTCGAAACCCATACTTTGATAAATACCAATCACGCGGTCGAGCTCGGTCATCAATGGATGACGGCTGCCATGATCGGCACTCAGAAACTTAGGCATTTCGCCATTCACATCGCACGGCGCGGTAATATCGAGCGCTTCAACAGCAACTTCCTCAGCTTTCGCTTCGGCCTCAATAATTTGCTGCTCAAGTGCTTGCTTTTGTTGATTGATTTTTTGGCCAAACGCAGCACGCTCCTCTTTTGGGAGGTCTTTAATTTTGGCATACTCAAGATTGAGGTCCTTGAGTTGTTTCTTTAACTCCGCAACACTTGACATAACTCTTCTATTTTAGCATAGAACAGATAGACTTAGGAGTGTTTAGCGACGTTTTTTGAGTTTATCTTAAGACAAAAATCACAATTAGCGACAATGCGGCGAGAAAAACCAGAATAAACCAGAACCAACTGAAGCGCGTGGTTTTGTGAGTGCCTTCGACGTGGCGAGAATCTTCAACCAAATCAACGTCGTGCTCTTCTTCTAAAGACGTACGCTCGGCGCGCTCGCGGAGATCCGCGGAAATACGATCCTGAAGTTTGCTGCGTTCTTTGTTATCCTCTACTAAAATTCCCACGTAGACCTCCTAATTTAGTTCAATAATTCAAGTAACTTTTTCAATTGTAACATTAATGCGCTAATCGACCAAATTAAGCATAAGATAGATTCTTGTGGTGAAAACGCTTGCAACTGATAGTTTTATGATATTATGGTGTTATATATTTCTTAAAAGGAGGAAGAATGGCAACATCCAAAGCCAAGAAGGCCAAGAAGTCCAATGCTGCTAAAAGCAAGCCAACGACTTCAAAGCCAAAAACTACCGCCGCTAAAGTCGACAAAAAGACCACGGTAGTTGCAGAAAAAACCGAAGCCAAAAAGAAGACTGAATCCAAAAAGGAAGAAGTAAAAGTTATTACTGCAAAAAAGCCTAGCGCAGTAAAAGAATTCTTCAGCCGTAAATTTGATGCTTCCGAAAATATTTTGACGATTTTCAAAGACACCCACATTATTGGTGCTTTGATTGGCGAAATTCTCGGCGTCGCACTCATTACGATGATTGCGTTAACGCTCGGCCTATTTAACCCGCTCTACTTTATTTTCGGTTACCTAGTCGTGACATTAGCAGTATTCCGCCTTTCTGGCGCTAATCTCAACCCGATTGTAACTGTCGGCATGCTCGCCACTCGTCGCATGAGCGCAATTCGTGGTGTGCTATACCTCATTGCACAGGTACTTGGTGCATGGGTTGGCTATGTCGTAATTAAAGGCTTCTTCAGTGTCGGTATTAATTCTGGCGCGATCGATGGAACCACGGCTGCTCTACCATCTTTGAAACCAGCCGCAGACTTGACTGTCGCAACCGAAGGCTACAGCATGTTCTGGCCAATTGTCATGCTCGAATTCTTGGGCGCAATCGTCATCGCCTTTACATTCGCACGTGCATTGACTTACAAGAAGAGTGCTTTCACGTTCTCAATCGTCGCATCTGCAGGCGTATTTCTCGCCCTATTGCTCTGCGTCGTAATTTGCAGCAACTTCTTCTATACAAACGAAAACATATTTATTCTCAACCCAGCAATTGCATTTGTTTACGGTTTGTTCCCAGCTAGCGCAGAAGGCTTCGATGCATTAATGCAAGCCCTCATGCCTATGATGGTTACTTACGTCGTATTCCCAGTACTTGGTGGTATTATCGGCTTCTATGTATCCGATTTCGCCAGCAAACTTTCTGGTCACGAATTGACTGCTTAGTTCGAAATAAAATGGCTTCAAGAAATACCTCCCCTAGGCGGGAGGTATTTTGATGGCATTCACGCTTAATTGACTTTTTGAGTCAAGTGTGCTATAATAAAAAGATACCTATTGGCGCTCTTTAGAAGGGATGCATTATGCTTTATGGTCTTCGAACTGTCCGTAAAAGCTGGCCTCTGTTTATTTTCGACGTTTGCACGCTCTGCCTGATAATCACCGCCCTGATATACGGCGTGTTGCATTTTAATGGCAGCGAGCTCTACTTGTCGAACGGCGAGGCACTCGGCTATGCAAGCCAACATATCACCGGAAGGAGCATTGATCTTGATGGTCTCATGGCAGACTATCACTACTACCCAGCCAATCGCACGGGCGGCGTAACCGCCTGGATTGGGGACGAACATATCTGGTATGACCTGAACGACGAACATGTCGCAACGGCCGTCTATGCCCAATCGGGCTTCGACATAGCCGTCTGGGACAACATTGACGAAGAGGAGACGAGCTACTATTACTGGTACTCAAACGACGGGCAATCGTTCCGTTGCCAAATTCCCGAATCAGTCATTGCAGCAACTTTGAGTGCCGCCATGGGCGACACCACCGGATTCCATGCCATTTAGATAATTCGCCCTGTTTTCCACCCCTGCCTCATCGAGACGGGGGTGATTTTTTGCGCTAAAATATAAGCATGAAGAACATCGTTTTATGTGGCAGCATGAAAGTAAAGGACGAAATTCTTGCTGTCGCCGATCAGCTAAAAGAACTCGGTTATGAAGCGCAATTGCCAATTGAATGCATGGAAGGACAACCTAAAGCGCTTGCTTCGCGTGCCCATATGGAACGCGTAATTAACCCGGATAATCACTTTATTTTAATCGTAAACGCCAAAAAGGGCGACATCGAAAATTACATCGGGCCAAACAGCTTTGCGGAGATTGCTTTTGGCTATTATTACCACAAAGATGTTTTTCTGCTTAATGATATCTATGAACCATATCGTGATGAGCTAGAAGGCTGGGACATAATTCCACTACATGGCAATTTGAAGCATTTGAATAATTTTGAATGTCCAGAAGCGAAGGATTATTTAAAAGCAGCAGTTGCAATTATGCTTGAGTTTGGGAAAGTTTCCGCAAACCTATTGCAGCGCAAACTTAGAATTGGCTACGGACGCGCTGCCAGTATTTTAGACGAGCTGGAGGATATGGGCGTGATTTCCGCACCGAATGGCGGCAACCAACCGCGCGATATCCTCATCACCAGTATGGAAGAATTTGAAGCCAAACGATAATAAAAAATATCCTCCACGTGGAGGATATTTTTTGTAGTTGATTTAATTACTCAACAACGCCAAGCTCAATGCGCTTGAATTGTTTAACAGTAATGTTTTCGCCAGTCTTTGCGATTGTGTCCTTAATGAATTGCTCGACGGTCTTAGTTTCGTCAAAGATGTAAGTTTGGCTCATTAATACGCGGTCGGCGAAAGTCTTACTAACCTTGGCGGCCAAGATTTGCTCTTTTTTATCGGCAGGCTCTTTGCCAGTCATGGTTTTTTCAGCAGCTTCGCGAGCTTCTTTCATTTTGTCTTCTGGGATTTCATCCTCAGTAACCCATTGTGGATTCATAGAAGCAACCTGCATGGCAAGCTTGTGGGCGAGATCCTGGAACTCGTCGGTCTTAGCGACGAAAGAAGTCTCACAGTTGACTTCGATGATTGCGCCGATACGGCCACCGTGAACATAAGATTCAACGAGGCCTTCGCGAGTTTCGCGGTCGCCGCGCTTTTCGGCCTTAGTTAGACCTTTTTTGCGCATTTCAGCGAGAGCCTTATCGAAATCGCCTTTAGCTTCAACAAGAGCCTTCTTTGCGTCGGTCAAACCAACGCCGGAAAGTTCTTTTAGTTTCTTGATGAGCTCAATGGTGATTTCCTTTGCTTCACCTGCTACTTCTTTAGTGGTTTTTTCTTTAGCCATTTTGACTCCTTTTGGTTTTTAAAATGGATAATTATTGTTTAGCAACTTTAGCTTTGCCTTCTTTGACGGCAGCAGCGAAGTATTCGAGAATCGTCTTAACGGACTTAATAGCGTCGTCGTTGGCTGGGATTGGATAGTCAACTTCGGTTGGATCGCTATTAGTGTCACAGATGGCGAATACCGGAATCTTGAGGGTTTTTGCTTCCTTGATGGCGTTCTTGTCTTGAATAGTATCGGCAACAATTACGGCAACAGGTTGCTTGTTCATGTCCTTAATGCCGCCGTAGCGTTCATTGAGGACGTCAATTTCTTCCTGGAAGCGTTGAACTTCGAGCTTGCTGTAGCGTTTTTCGAGCTCGCCAGAAGCCATGCGGCGTTCGAGGTCTTTAAGTTTGCGAATTTGCTTGCTAACGGTTTCGACGTTGGTAAGCATGCCGCCAACCCAACGAACCGTGACATATGGCATATCGACCGACTCGGCGATTTCCTTGACCATGTCTTTCATTTGTTTTTTGGTACCCACGAAGAGAACCTTCTCGCCCTTGCTGGCGAGCTTGGTTAGCTCTGGAAGAGCTTCGTCGAGAGCTTCGACGGTCTTTTCAAGGTTAATAATGTGAGCGCCTTGGCGCTTGCTGTGGATGTATGGAGCCATCTTTGGGTGCCAACGGCTAGTCTTGTGGCCAAAATGAGCACCGGCAGCAAGAAGCTCCTTGATATCTGCTTTGACAGGCATCTTCTACCTTCTCCTTCGTCCCGCTCCACGCAGGACTGTATCGTTAAATTTATTTACTTCATGATTTTAACATATTTTCTCAGGGAATGCTAGTACTTTATGGGGATTCTTGCACTTTTTTGCATTTCGTGACATAATATGAATGTTAGCCTGGTCTTCTCATGCAAATGGAGGTGATAAAAACATGAAGACAGCAGTAAAGAACATTGTAGCTACGCATCCCGACTTTGGGCGACTCGAGATTGGCATCCAGACCACAAAAGGCGACCTAATGCTGAACCGCGTGATCCGTCTTGCCAAACAGTATGGTAATAATGCCAAATATCCAAGCCAGTTGGTGCTGGAATTGGCATTGGCCTACCAGCGTAAATCGCGCGCGTTGCGCGCCGCAGATGATCGTAACCGGCAGCTCTATGCCAAGATTAGAGAACTCGAAGACGAGCGCGATGCCAGCACTACGACCGGATCAATTTAAAATGTTCCGAGACCACTAATTGGCCGCACGTACCGTGCGGCCATTCTTCTTTCCTGCAAAAATACCGCCGGATGAGCGGTATTTTAATTATTAATCTTTGTATGCTTCAAGCGTGACGTTGGTGGTATATGTCTTGTTGTCGCGGATATAGGTCACTTCTACCGTGTCGCCAACTTTATATTCGCCAATCAGGGTACTAATTGATCCAGCCTTACCAACTTCTGTGTTGCCAACCTTAGTGACGATGTCGCCGTCTTTGAGCCCGGCTTTATCGGCTGGACCGCCCGCCACGATAGCACTTGCACGAGAGCTCGAATTATAGATATATGCACCCTGTTTAACAGGTAGATCATATTTCTTGGCAACTTCCGAGGTAATCGGTACGTAAGTTACGCCAAAATAGGCACGCTCAGCCTTGCCGTTATCGATAATATTGTTCAGCATGCCTTTAACGGCTGAAATCGGAATCGAGAAGCCCATGCCGTTAGCGTCTGCCACGGCAGTATTAATACCTATC
Source organism: uncultured Candidatus Saccharibacteria bacterium (assembly GCA_946185175.1). Taxonomy (GTDB): domain Bacteria; phylum Patescibacteriota; class Saccharimonadia; order Saccharimonadales; family Saccharimonadaceae; genus UBA2834. Next base: position 12,237 of record CAMHIH010000002.1, on the reverse strand, counting down.
ACATCGCCGTTTGCATTAACGAGTGGGCCACCAGAGTTTCCTGGGTTAATTGCTGCATCAGTTTGAATCATGTCGATTAGTGTTTCAACATTGTTGCCCTCTGAATCGCCAGCCTCAACACTACGGCCAGTACCACTTACGATGCCCTGCGTGACGGTATTTTGATAGGCACCCAAAGCGTTACCGATGGCTAAGACTGGTTGCCCTACCGCGATGGTCTTCGAATCGCCTAAGTTGATAGTAGGTAAGCCGCTGGCATCCTCAATCTTGAGATAAGCCACATCATTGAGCGGGTCCTGACCGACGATTTGAACATTGTCATAAGTATCGCCATCGGCCGTGACGACCTGAATATTGCGCGCGCCCTCGATGACGTGTTTATTAGTGATAATATAGCCATCTTCTCGGACAATCATGCCAGTACCGGCCGATTGCACGGTACCGCCATAATAGTAATAGCTGGAAGAGCTATAGCTTTCGGAAATGATCGATACGACCGCCGGCGTAACTTTTTGAACAATAGCAGCAATGGATGTCGATTCAAACTCAACTGAATTGCCAGTATAATAGCCATCCTCGCTAACCGTCGAAGTTGGCTGGTTAGCTTGGTTATTATTACCAAAATAGGCCATAGCACCAAGAATTAGGCCAAGACCACCAAGAATTAAAGCGAAGACCGCCAAAACCACTGCGCCACCATTTGGCGAACCGCTACGGGCTGGTTTTGGTTGTTTTTCTGGCTGATTTTTGACATTATATTGACCGCCAATTAGTGGCGACGGTTCCACGACTGGCGCCGATGTCGGCGTCGGTGCAGGCGTCGACTCTACTACGGGCGTAGGCTCCACGCTCGGCGCTACCACTGGGGCCACTTCCGGTGCCGGCGAAGCGTTATCCTGAAAAGGTTTTTCATTGCCTGACACTGGTTGGTTTTCTTGATTCATTTTTCTTTTTTACCTCCTATTTTGAAAACGTTTTAAATATAAAACTTTGCCGTCGAGAAAAAGAATACCATCACGAACATAAGCAAAGCTGAAAAAATGATTGGTAATAAAATATCGTCGGTACGAATCTTGCCATCGTGGCGCACGGCAGACTTGTATCCTCGCATAAATACAAAGAATAAGAGCGAAACAGCAATTGGCAACTGAGGAATAATAAAGTTAATCGAGCCAAGATTGAGCGAATAAGTAATTGTCCAATGATAAAGCACCCAGGCTATTTCAGCGAATAGTAGACCAAATATAAAAGTAGATAAAGTATAATCATGATCCTCGCCCTGCATTAGAATGTGGCGGCTCGCGCCATAGCCAATAACGAAACAAAGGATAGTCGAGACTAATGGATCATTCAGACTGTCGGCCATAATAGCCGTAGCGAAGGTACCAAAGAATACAGCAAAGATGGACTGAAGTTCATTAGCCTTTTCCGAACTGCGTGGCTTAATAATAACCAGCCAAATCACATAAATAATCGTCAAAACAATATGCCAAGCATTCAACATGGAGGTGCCTGCGATGTAGACTAATAGCACCATGCTAATGCCGACGATATAGTCGACAAGATTAGCCTTGATATTTAACCACCAATAACGTGGCCGCACCGCCACGACGCGCCACTTGGACAACAATACTAACAGCACGCCCAAAATCCAGCTACCACTAATTACCGTGACGGCCGTAGAAGTTACCGCTAAAGCAACATTTAGAATTGCGTGAACAATTGCACTGAGGACATTGCGTCCTTTTCGCAGCATTACATAATCTGCCATAACTTGTTTTATTTTATCACAGACCGCCAAGCTCCGCCACTTATGCTAAAATAGATTCATGGAGAAAAAACCGAGCTTTGCACAAAAATATCCCGCATTGAACGACATTTTGAGCTTCCTGCTGTTTGTTGGCGCCGTCGCACTTGGTACTTTCGTCTTAAATAGTTTCGTCTTCCAAAGTTATAACGTAGTTGGCGGCAGCATGGAAAACACTTTCCAGAACGGCGATCGCGTCATCGTAAACCGCTTTGCCGTCACAAAGGCTCATTTCAACGAACAAGAATACATTCCAGAACGTGGCCAAGTAATCGTGTTCGCAAATGGCGGGACTGAAGGCATTGGCACAATGAGTTGCGAAGCGCAAAAAAATATCGCCGATCAATACATTATTAAGCGCGTAATTGCATTTCCTGGCGAGCGCGTAATGGTCGAGGATGGCGTTCTAACGGTGTTTAATGACGAACATCCAGAGGGTTTTCATCCTGACGACGAAACGCGCAAGTCTGAAGATGATGGACCAAAGGCTTTTACTTCTGGCAAAGTCAATATAGTCGTGCCGGCCGGTGAATTGTTTGTGAGCGGCGACAATCGCGAAGGTAGCAATTCGCTTGATTCAAGAAGCGGTCTCGGCACAATTCCATTCTGCCGCGTCGTTGGACCAGTGACACTTCGAATTTTCCCTTTTAATACGGTTCGTAAATTCTAAATGTCATAGATATTGTGCTCGTGATAGACGAGCGAATATTGGCATGGGAAGTCCGGCAGGGCGACGCATTCTGTTGTTTCGGCATAAATGGGCGTTTTTGCCACGATCACAAAGAAAGCAATGGTTAGAAGCACGCTAATAATCATGGTAATTTTGCGACGGCAGAGAATTGCCACCAAAGCCAAAGCAGCATGAGCCGCAATAATGATTCGTACATACGGTAACGCATAGGCCGACACATACGTCACATCATTACCTTTGATGGCGAAGACAGCAGCAATCTTGATCAAGCTCACAATGAGGCAGAATGCCGCAACCCAACACAGGCCTTTAAAAGCTGCAGTTATCCTGCGATCCTTTTCGAGTTGTTGACGAGTTTTACGCATTTTACGTTTTTGTGCACTCATACTTCCTCCATACTTGGCTTATCGATTTGCTTAACTTCGATGCTACTCTCGCCTGTTGTAATTTTCACAACATCTTTATCGATTTGAGACAGCGATTTATAGGCCGTGTTATAGTGATTAACGGTTGTGCCGAGCGAACTGCCAAGCTTTTGCATATAAGTGTCAAAAGCCGAGATATGAGTACCGAGCTTCGCGATACGCGCCTGAATTTCTTTAGTGTCTTTTTCGATTTCGAGACTGCGTAAACCCTGTAGGATTGTCTGCAAATAAGCCATAAAGCTGGTCGGACTAGTAATTATTACTCTCTTGTCTCGAAACGCGTATTCGATTAGGTCACGATCGCTTGCACCGGTTACGCCAACTTTATTAATTAGCAAGTCATAATATAGACTTTCGGATGGCACGAACATAAAAGCAAAATCCATCGTATGCTCGGCTGGGCGAATATATTTAGACGTTTCATCGATGCGCCCTTTTAAGTCATCGCGCACTTTTTTGGCGTATTTTTCACGCTCGGTTTTATCTTTAGCTACCACCATGCGGTTGTAGTTTTCGAGCGAGAACTTTGAATCGATTGGTAGAATTTTGCCTTTATCAAGAAAAACTACCGCGTCGACAATCTCGCCATCCTTGAATTTATATTGCGATTCGTACGATCCTGGTGGCAAGACATTGCCAAGTACGGTATCAAGATAATATTCGCCAAAGACGCCACGTTGTTTTGGGTTTTGTAAAACGGCCTGGAGTGTTTTGAGTTCGTCAGCAACACTGACAACATGTTTATTAGTCTCAGTGATTGAGCCGAGTCGTTCGGAGATTTCAGAAATAACTTTATTGGAGGCCTGCATCTGATGGCGCGATTCGGATAATTGACGCGTAATTGAATCCTGTACGCGGGCATTATTGTTATCAATCTTGCGATTGACCGCCTCGTTCATTTGATCGATTTTATCCTGCGTACGGTGGTTATCTTCTTCAATTTTGCGGTTTAGAGTATTCGTTAGTTGCGAGAGCTGACGATTTTGCAAAAACAGCACTAATACGAGTGCGACTATGATTACAGCAATCGGAATTACATATTCCATTATTTATTCACCTTTAGCCAATAGACGTTACGATGCTCAACTATCTCATTAGGGTCGTCAGCGCAACCGCCATCGGGGGCTTGTTCGCATTCCGGGGCATATAAAGTTCTGAAATCCGTATAATATTTTACTTCCCCACCGTCGAGAGTTTCGCCGTACACGATATAGCTCGGCACGAAGGCAGCGCCTATGAATGCCGCAATTAGGAAAATCGTGCACATAATAAGCATGTTGCGCTCTTTGGCAAAGAAAGTGACGCCTAATAAAATTACAAAGAAAACTACGGCCATTATGATGAAAAATGGCGCTTCTAGCTCGTAATATATGCCAAAAATGCCATTATTCACTAAAGCTATCCAGCCCAATATAAGAATCTCTATACATAATAGGATTGCACGGTATAAGCGAAGATTGAGCTTTGCGATAGTCGCCTGCTCCTTCTTTGTTGGCTTTTGCTGTTTCTTGGGCTGGCCTTTCGTTGGCATGCTACTTACTGCTCCTCTGTGCCACCGATAGGCGTAATGCCGTAGACGTTGTATCTTGCCTCATGCACAATAATGACGTCACATTGTGAACAATTAGGATCAGTTGTACCTATTTCAACCGTGTATGCCGGCGTTATTAAACAAATAATAAAGAAGAGAATTTCCATTAAAGTCGTAATTGCGAAACTACTGCCATGTTTAGAAATAGCACTCACTACCAGGAGCACAACATTGAGAATGATAGCAAATTCGATAAATTTAAAATCGATTGCAGTAGTTTCTGCTGCGCCATAAAATCTTGACATCGTAACAAGTGTCAAAATTAGCAAGGCAAACTGGGAACCGATAAGAGCAAAGCGCCAAATATGCTTAGCCTTGTCATCAATCAAAACACCCAAAAGATGAAAATCATCAAAACCTGGCTCCTTTGGTTTTCTGACGGTTTTAGCCTTGTTTACTTTAGTAGCTTTATTCTTCGAAGATTTTTTTGCGCTCATGCTTATATTCTACCATAAACAAAAAATACCCCCATAACAGGGGGTATTTTTAAGTCATGCGACTATTTGTCAACAACTTCGCCTTCTACTGCACCGTCGTCGTCTTTTTTATCGTCCTTCTTATCGTCGTCGGACTTTTTGTCATCGGATGCAGCCTGGTACATCTTGGCACCGATTGGCATGATGGCGTCATTGAGTTTCTTCATCGCCTCTTCGAGCTTGTCTTTGTCGTCGCCGCTCTCACTCATTGCTTCACGAGCTTCCTTAACGGCCTTCTTGATAGTTTCTTTGTCGTCATCGGAAATCTTATCTTTGTATTCATCTGGCATCTTTTCGGCCTGATAGATACTGTTTTCGAGCTGGTTACGTACTTCGACAGCTTCCTTTTTCTTCTTATCTTCGGAAGCATGTGCCTCAGCATCCTTTTGAGCGCGCTCAATATCTTCCTTGCTCATATTGCCAGAGTTTTGAATTGTAATACTTTGCTCTTTGCCAGTACCCTTATCCTTGGCGGTAACATTCAAGATACCGTTCGCATCCAAGTTGAAAGTAACTTCAATTTGCGGGACACCGCGTGGAGCCGGAGCAATACCATCGAGAATGAAGCGGCCGAGCGATTTATTATCGCGGGCGAATTCGCGTTCACCCTGAAGAACATGAATCTCGACCTGATTTTGGTTATCGGCAGCCGTCGAGAACACCTCGGACTTGCTGGTAGGAATGGTCGTATTGCGATCGATTAATGGCGTACGAACACCACCCATAGTTTCAATACCGAGCGTAAGCGGAGTGACATCAAGGAGAAGAATATCCTTAACATCGCCAGCCAAGACGCCGCCCTGGATAGCGGCACCAACGGCCACGACTTCGTCCGGGTTCACGCCCTGCATTGGATCTTTGCCGAAGAGCTTCTTAACGCGCTCGACGACGGCTGGCATACGAGTCATACCACCAACCATCACGACTTCGTCAATATCGCTTGGTTTGAGATTGGCATCCTTCAAAGCACGGTTAACTGGGCCATCGAGTTGGTCCAAAAGATCAGATACGAGTTCTTCGAGTTTAGCGCGAGTGAGCGTCAATTCGAGATGCTTAGGGCCATCTGCATCAGCCGTAATATATGGCAAGTTAATCTCTACCTCAGCAGCCGTCGAAAGTTCCTTCTTGGCTTTTTCGGCTTCGTCCTTAATGCGCTGCATCGCAGCAGCATCTTTGCGCAAATCGATGCCGTTGTTAGCCTCGAAATCTTTAAGAATATAATCAACGATCTTATTATCGAAGTCTTCGCCACCTAGATGCGTATCGCCGTTAGTGGACTTAACTTCGAACACGCCATCACCAAGTTCGAGGACGGAGACATCGAAAGTACCACCACCAAGGTCGAATACAACAATCTTTTGATCTTCATTCTTTTCGAGACCATAGGCCATTGCCGCAGCAGTTGGCTCATTTACGATACGACGTACTTCGAGACCAGCAATTTTACCAGCATCCTTAGTGGCTTGGCGCTGAGAATCGTCAAAGTAGGCAGGTACCGTAATAACAGCTTCGGTGACTTTCTCACCCAAGAAAGCTTCGGCGTCAGCCTTAATTTTGCTCAGAATCATAGCAGAAATGCGTTCTGGAGTGTATTTTTCGCCGTCTAGCTCAACAGCGACATTGCCGCCCTTATCGACAATCTTGTAGGCAGCATTCTTTTTGTCGTTCTGAACTTCCTTATCGTCAAACTTACGACCCATCAAACGCTTAATGCCGTAAATGGTGTTTTCTGGATTCGTGACACGCTGACGTTGCGCCACCTTACCGACGAGACGGTCGCCCTTCTTCGTGATAGCCACAACGGACGGAGTCGTGCGGTCACCCTCGCTGTTTGTAATAACTTCTGGCTTGCCGGCAACCATATACGCAAAGGCGCTGTTAGTTGTACCAAGGTCTATACCAATAATTTTACCCATATTTTTCCTCCTTTTGGAAAATGCTTTCGTTTAGCACTCGCACACAGTAGGTGCTAATTAAATCTAATTGTAGTCCATTAGCACTCGACCGTCAAGTCTGCTAATTGACTTTTTTGGAGGATTTTTTGATTGGCTTCAGCTCGAGATCTGGCCCTAACCAGTCGATGTAGGCAACAAACTTAGCGTTCGTTAGCATAAAGCCGCCAATCAATGAACCAATGAAGGCCATAATTAGATCGTACATCGTATCGTCGACGCCAATTGAGACTAACTGCTGCATAGATTGTCCTAGCAACTTATCACAGGCAAACTCAAAGAATTCCCACAATACAGCAATACCGAGCGAAAAACTGACGATGAAGACTGCCTTAAAGCGATCTGGCGCGACGCTCATCTTATAATGCTGAATTGCGTAATGCCCGGCCAGGGCCGAAAAAACGCCAGAAAGCAAATGTACGGTTTTATCAAAATACGGTACGGTCTTATAAAAATCCATGCAAATCCCAAGATGAAGTGCAATAAATACAAAAATGTAATATAAGAGCTCAATGCGCGGCGTCATCTTGCCTTTAAAAATTACGCGCACGAACTCTGGCGCAAAGGGTAACAACATGCCAGCCAAAAAGCCGCCGTATTTAGTGTATTCTGGCACCAGCAGACAGCGAATGCCCACTAAAATAGCGAGTATTAGCAAACCAATCTTAATTGAGACTAAAAGCGGTCGCGTCAAGCGTTCCATGATGTTCATATTATATCATCATGCTAAACTTAAAATATGTTAACTTCAGCCGCACTTCAGCTCATTGCGCTAGTTACTATGACGCTCGACCATATTGCCTTCTATTTTCTCGATAGCTTCGAGCCACTTCGAGCAATTGGCCGCATTGCGATGCCGCTGTTTACTTTTATGTTGGTTGAGGGGTATTTTCATACTTCATCAAAAGTTAAATACTTCGGTCGAATTTTAATAGCCGCCATACTGGCCGAGCTACCACTCTGGCTATTTCATAGCGTATTCGACTATAAGCTATTAATTAATATTCTATTCGGCTTTCTTCTGGGCTTCATTTTAATAGCCATGATCGACCGTAGTCGGTTATTCCTGGTTTTGTCGCCAGTCGTGATTTTATTGGCGCAAGTGCTAGGCATAGATTACGGTGGCGGACTAATTATCCTCGCGTTGGGGTTCTTCTTGGCTCGAAAGTTATTTGAGAAACAAAAAATCGCCAAGATGGCGATACAGGCTCTTAGTCTAGTTGCCGCGATTGCATTCTTCTTATTATTCTCGAGTTTCACGTTGGAGTGGTGGAGTTTATTGGCGTTAATCCCAATTTGGCTATACAACGGCAAAAAAGGCAAGCGTCTGCCGCGCTATTTTATGTATGTGTATTACCCGGCCCACTTAATGGTATTGTTCTTAATTAGTCTTGCGCTTCCACATTAAGGGGCTGCTTTTCGATAATTGCCAACACAGAACTGAGGCGTAATTTATAGTTTGAATGCGCCTCGAGGAATTCATTTACGGCCCTTGCGCTGCCCGGCAACTCCTGGTTGCGGTAGTCATGCACAACGATAACGCCATAGTCCACTAATTTTGGCGCCACTAAAGCAAAGCTAGTCTTAATCGACTCATAAAAATCACCATCTAGTAGCGCAAAGCAGATTTGACTTGGCAAATCATTGCCTGCATCTAAATCTTGGAACCAGGCTTTTTTGATGACCGGATCCGGCAATTGTAGCTTACGGAACTTGTGCGCTACCGTCTCCGCGTCAACTTTCAGCTCGCCCTTTTTAAAGCGCCAGCCGGCTGCAGAGCTGTCCTCGGCGGTTTTTTCTGGCAGCCCCTCAAAGGAGTCATAGAGCCAAAGCCATTTCTGGGGATGCTGTTTGAGAGCTTCCGCCAACAAAACAGAGGTATCGCCCGCATAGCAACCAAACTCGACGACGTCGCCATCTAGCACAAAGGTTTGTTCTAGCTCGCGTATGATAATATCGGTTTCACGAGTTGAGATTTGAAGGTCTTTCATTCAATGAAGCCAATTTCCCGCATTACTTTGGCGAAGTTCTCGTGAAATTCCGGAATCGTGCCAGAATTATCAACGTAATAATCTGCGATAGCAATTGGCCCACCCTTTTCGAGATTCTCGATTTCGCTACGATCGCGCTCGGCGGCCGCCTGTGCGTCGAATGGGCGGTCTGGACGTTCAGCTAAGCGCTTACGACGGAGTGCTTTTGGCACCGTGATGGCAACAACCGTCATCTCGGTTGGCCATTCCTTACGAAGAATCTTATATTCGGTCCAGCTATAGACGCCATCCAAAACAATTCGTTTCTGCCCGGCCGCAATGAGGTTCTTGGCCTCCTGAATGGCGCGCAGTACAACAAAATCCTTCCCTTCTTTTTGGCGAATCTCTTCGCGGAACTTCTTTTCACTTTCGCCATCCTCAGTGCGCGGAATCCCCGCCTCTTCCATAGCTTTATAAATTACGCCGCCAAAATAAACTTTAGGGATGCCGCGTGCGGTTAAATATTCAATAGCGGTTGATTTACCACTACCGCTCATGCCAACTACGGCTACAATTTTTATATCTTTATTATCTTTCGTGCTCATTATCTTAGATTATACACGACAAAGAGAGACTCCGGAGAGTCTCTTCCTTACTAGATGGCGCCGAGGACGCGTCCCCACAACTCGTCGACAACGGAACGATTCATATTACCAACTGCAGCCAGGCCAGAAATGCCGGACTGCATAAATTCGCGCGCTAATGATACGATGGTGCCCTTATCGATTTCCTCGATCATTTTTGGCGCTTCAGTCATCGGCTCATAGGCACCCGTCACAATGTAATCGCGCATGTAATAATTGCTAATTTGGTCAGCGGTTTGCGCCAACATCTGATGGCGACCCAGCAAATACATCTTGGCGGCCTCAATATCTGATTCAGATAGATCACCGTTGATAACCTTCGCCAGCTCAACCGCGATGAGATCAAATAGTTCATTAGCGTTTTCGGAGTTGACTTCACCGTCAAAGTCCCAGGTACTGCTCCAGTTGTCGGTTGCCGCACTTGAGCCAATGCCATAAACAATGCCACGCTTACGCGCTGTGCCGAAAATCTTGCTGCTCATTGTGCCGTTAAGAATATGATTAAGACATCCTAATGCATATTGTTCGCGCGGCTCGAGCGGGCGCTGGATGACAAAGGAGAAGCCAAAGCAGACATTGCTGGCGTCCTTGCGCCGAATCAGAATCGGTAAAGTGCCAGTATAATTACTCATTGGCATGTCAAAGCGCTCGCCTGGCTTTAAGTCCCAGTCTTCGAGCATCTGAATAATCTTGCGTTTGCGACCGCGTAAATTACCGCAAATAATGAACTGCATATTATTGGCCGTATGGGTACGGCGGTGATGTTCGCGTACATCCTTGAGCTCGATATTATTAATTGTCTTGAGGCGCTCGGAATACGTTAATACCTTTTCGCCAAGTTCTTGTTGGAGCTTTGGCCAAATTAGGCGCGAATAGTCGTTTTGGTAGCCGGTTAATTCAGAGCGAACATTACCCTTTTCGCTACTTAGCTCTTCCTCATTAAAACGCGGCTTTGCGACCGCGAGTTCTTGCAATGACAAAATTCGGTTCCACTCGAAATCAGCGCATTCTGCCTCGTAGACAATAAAAGCGTCAGAGGTCCAGGCGTTATGGTAGGCGCCGTTTTTAGTGAACTCCGACTCATAGGCCTGTTCGTCTTTATACTCGGCATTGCGACCAAATGCCATATGCTCCATTAAATGAGCCACTTCGTAAATTTCGGGCTTTTTGACGAATTTATTGCCTGCGCGAAAAATAATGCGGATGTTCATAACACCCGCGCCAGGGGCATCGATAAGGATACCCTGGGCACCGGATTTAAGTTTTACTTCTTCAATCGAATGCTTCATAAAAAGCCTTATGCTTGACTAATATGGCGTTTTGTGCTATAATATAAGTATATGGTGGTCCTAGCGACGACCTTTCTTTTTATTCTGGCGAGCTTTTTTCTTGCTCTTGCGGGCCTGATTGCGTTTTGCATTGCGATCGGTGTTCTTGCCAGAATTACCGCCACTAGAAGCCTTTACGGTATTCGCATTGGCACGAACTGTCACGGAGCTCTTCTTCGAGATGCCGTGTTCATCCTTCGAGAATTCGTCATCCATATTCTTGGCACCGGCCGAGATTTCATTCACGCCTTTTTCGGTGGCGGAATCAGCCATCTTAGTTAGCTCGGTTTCATATTTATCATCGGAAACGTCGGCAATAGCGTTGGCTGGGATAGTCAAGATAATCTTCATGACTTCTTCACGCAAAGCGTTCTGGAGGCCATCAAAGAGTTTTTGTGACTCGGAACGATACTCAACGAGTGGATCGCGTTGGCCGACGCTGCGCCAGTGAATGCCCTCACGGAGATGCTGCATATTCTCGAGATGCTGCATCCAAAGTGTATCGAGTACACTGAGGTAGACTTCGCGCTCAACTTTGCGCATGGTTTCTTCGCCGATTTCGAGTTCTTTATTGTGATAAAGCTCTTCGACGGCAGCCGTGGCGAGCTTGACGCGGTCTTTTTCTTTGCGCATGAGACCAATCGTATTAACGAGGTCATCATCAAGATCAAAGACACGCTTGAAATCTTTCTCAAACTTCTTGTTGACACGTGAGCTAAATTGGCAAAGCTCGGCAATTTCGTCTTTGTAGAGACGCGTGATTTCTGGGCGAATATTGTCACCATCAAGAATCTTACGACGCATCGTGTAGACGACTTTGCGGTGGCGGTTAATCACGTTATCATACTGAACCACGTTCTTGCGGCTATCGAAGTTGAAGCCCTCGATACGTTTCTGCGCCTGCTCGAGCATCTTACTAATTGTGCGGTTACGAATTGGCATATCTTCTTCGACGCCAAGACGCTGAAGAACGAGCGCCATACGATCTCCCTGAAAGATGCGCATGAGATCGTCTTCGCAAGATACGAAGAATTGAGTCGTACCAGGATCACCCTGACGACCGCCACGACCACGAAGCTGATTATCGACGCGGCGAGAATCATGACGGGCTGTGCCAATCACAACCAAGCCACCGAGTTCGGCAACGCCTGGAGCGAGCTTAATATCGGTACCACGACCAGCCATGTTGGTAGCCAATGTGACGGCACCTTTTTCGCCAGCCTTGGCAATAATTGCGGCCTCACGCTCGTTATTCTTAGCGTTCAAGATCTCAAACGGAATACCCTCTTGAGAAAGGTAAGCCGCGATACGTTCGTTATTTTCGATGGAGTCGGAACCAATCAAGATTGGCTG
>CAMHIH010000001.1 GCA_946185175.1 uncultured Candidatus Saccharibacteria bacterium | reverse complement strand
TGCGGTTGGAATTATCTCCGCCGTGGTGCCTTTCTTGGGCACCGGCATTTTAGCTAAAGCCCTAAATGTTCACGCGCAATGTCCGTCACAATACGACCCTTTGGTGTGCGCTGAATCATGCCAAGTTGCATCAAAAATGGTTCGTAATAATTTTCAATCGTAGTTGGTTCGTCGCCCGTGAGCGCCGCAATCGTATTTAGGCCAACTGGTTTGTCGCCATATTTTTCTATCATTAAAGTCAGCATGTTGCGATCGGCTGGATCAAGACCTAGCTCGTCGATTTCTAGCATTTCCAGAGCTCTCTTCGCCACATCCACGGTAATTTTGCCGTCGCCATTTACATCAGCATAATCACGCACGCGCTTCAAAAGTCGGTTCGCAATGCGCGGCGTCAAACGTGAACGTTCTGCCAACAGCTTTGCCGCATCAGCATCAATGGTGGTTTCCAGAATCTTGGCCGAACGCTCAATAATTTTCTGAATATCTGCATTCGCATAATATTCCAACCGGTATTGATGACCAAAGCGATCACGCAGTGGCCCGGCCAAATTACCAGTCTGTGTAGTCGCACCAATCAAAGTAAAGCGCGGTAAATCAAGTTTCACGCTACGTGCGGCTGGGCCTTTGCCAATCACGATATCAAGCTTGTAATCTTCCATTGCGGAATACAAAATCTCTTCCACTGCACGGCGCAGGCGGTGAATCTCATCGATAAACAGAATATCTCCGTCAGTCAGGTTTGTGAGGATGCTGGCCAGGTCGCCCGCTTTTTCGATTGACGGGGCAGAGGTAGCGCGAAAATTCGCATTCATCTCGTGCGCAATCACGCCGGCCATCGTGGTTTTACCAAGTCCTGGTGGACCATAGAGCAATACGTGATCCATTACGTCGCCACGTTTTTTCGCGGCTTCGATTGCCAGCTTCAAATTCGTCTTCAAACGTTTTTGGCCAATATATTCATCAAAAGTCACTGGGCGCAGACTAATCTCAGCAATCGCCTCTTCGTGATCGTCTTCATGAATACTAGTGTCTACAACCCTCTCTATAGCCATATTTGAATTATACCACCTGTGGTATACTAAGGGTAACGCATAGCCTAGAACTATGCGTTAGGGTTTTACTAATCTACTACTGATGAGTAGATTAGCCGGTTATCTCTTGATTCCAAGAGTGAGAGCTACTTTCACACGCCACACAGTGATTCGTATGCTCATAGTCTCGTTTCCCGGAGATCCTAGCAGGGTCTAGGATGCCGTTCAATGGAGTCTCCGCGAGGTCGGCTTCATTTTTTTATGAACGAGATAACCGCACCCATAATCTATTTTGATCGCATCATCAGTTATTAAAAGCATAAGTGCGGGCTATTGACACCCAAACGAGTCCTATGTATCATTGTATTAAGCAAGTAATACAATAGAAAGGACGCTTATTAAATTCGTATTCGACAACGAACGGCCAATCTATCTTCAGCTGGTGGAACAGTTGCGGCTAGCTATTGTGTCTGGTCAGTGCGCGACGGGCAGTCGACTCCCATCCGTGCGCGAACTCGCGAGTACCGCGCAGTGTAACCCGAACACAATGCAAAAAGCTCTCCAGGAATTAGAGGAGCAGCAGTTGATTTTTACCGAGCGCACAAACGGCAAATTTGTGACCGAAGATAAAAAGCTGATTGCGCGCTACAAAAAGCAGCTCGCGGTCAATGCGGCCAAAAACTATCTTGCCGATACGCAAAAAATTGGCGCAACTTTCGACGAAGCAATTAATGTCTTGCAAGAAATAGGAGGCGGCAGATGATATTGCTAGAATGCAAACATCTCACGAAAAAGTTCGACCAAAAAACCGTGCTCGATGATATTAATCTCAAAATCGAGCCCGGCAAGATCTATGGTCTACTCGGCAAAAACGGTGCCGGCAAATCGACTTTAATCAAATTAGTCAACGATTTACTTACGCCAAGCGACGGCAAAATTCTGTTTAAAAATAAGCCAATCGGCATAAATTCCAAGGCGCACATTTCGTATTTGCCCGAGCGTACTTATCTCGATAAAGAAATGAGGGTCGAGCAAACCATTCACATGTTCGAGGAGTTCTATAAAGACTTCGATACTAAACGCGCATGCAAATTGCTTGAAGACCTTGATCTCGATAAAGATTCCAAAATCGCCAAAATGTCCAAAGGTATGCAAGAAAAGTTGCAACTCATTTTGGTTATGTCCCGCGATGCCGATTTATATATTCTCGACGAACCGCTTGGCGGCGTTGACCCAGCCACCCGTGATTATATTCTCGACACTATTTTGTCCAACTTCAAAGAAGGTTCTAGCGTGATTATTTCTACGCACTTAATTGCCGACATCGAACGCATTTTGGATGAGGTTATTTTCATCGACAAAGGCCAAATCACACTCACTGGCAACGCTGACAAATTGCGTAGCAAAGAAAAATCATCGATTGACGAATTATTTAGGAGGATGTTCCATGCTAAAAAAGTTAATTAAATACGATTTTCTTTGGATGAATCGCAACATGGTAATTATTTTTGCCATTACGGCCATTCTTTCCATCCTGACGCGTATCGCCAGCAACTATACGGATTCCGCCATGGGCGATCTCATTTTCAGCATCTTGCGTGGTTTTACAATCGCAGCTTTCGCCAACGTTGTAATTAATTCGGTCATTCGTATTTGGGAACGTTTTCGCCAAAGTTTTTATAAAGACGAAGCCTATCTCACGCATACTTTGCCGGTCAGCAAAAACACGCTTTATGATAGCAAGACCCTTTCCGGACTTGGTGCGATAGTTCTGTCGCTTCTTGTCGTAATTGCTTGTTTCTTTATCGCATTTTGGAATCACGATATGTATGAATATTTCCGTTCGGTCTTCAAGGATGGCGATATGTCGTTTATTGTGCTTGGAATATTTGTCACAGCCGCCCTGGAGGTCATCTACGCCGTGAATGTCGGCATGTTCAGCTTGACTGTTGGTCATCGCTCGAACAACGGCCGCATCGCTCGTTCGGTAGTTCTCGGCATCTTTTTGTATTTTGCTTTGCAGAGCGTCTTGCTGGCCGTCATTTATGGAATCGGCATGTTTGATGATAGTATCAAGGCCATGTTTGGCGATGCCTCCGATGTTGTAATCGGTTTCTCGACTTATCGCACGCTTATCATTATTTGCGATTGTCTCTATCTAGTCATCACGGCCGCCCTCTATCTTGCTGGCCGCAAGATTTTCAGCAAAGGCGTGAACGTAGAATAACTAGTATTAAGCGACGCCATACTCATCTAGCCTAGTAACGGGCTAGATTTTTTGTCCAAACTATTTCATCGTCCATCAAAAGCTATAGCCTATAATAATCTTATGAACCTCGAAAAAGAAATCAAAGATATCAAAAAACGTAACGCTCGTGTCGAGCTTGATAAAGCCTGGGAGACTTCCTGGACGCGACGCCTTTGTATTTGTGTGCTCACGTATGTTGTCGTGGTCTTGTACTCCTACACGATTCAATCTACGAACAACATCTTCTTCTCGTCATTAGTGCCAGTTATTGGTTTTACGCTTTCCACACTCTCGCTAAAAGGCGTGCGCAAAATCTGGGAAAAACGCATCAAATTGTAACCTCAAAAGCACGGTCATAAAATCATCCAGCTCGTGCTTTTTAACATCTATAAATCAGGTATAATTAAACTAACAATTAGGAGGATTTATGGCAGATTTGAAAGGTACCAAAACCGAGCAAAACTTAAACACCGCATTCGCGGGCGAGACGCAGGCTCGCGTCAAATATCAATTTTTCGCCAGCCAGGCCAAGAAAGAGGGCTACGAGCAAATCTCTGCCATCTTTCAAGAAACCAGCAACAACGAAAAAGAGCATGCCAAGATCTGGTACAAGCTTTTGCACGGTGGCAGCGTAGACGATACCGCCACTAATCTCAAGGCCGCAGCTGATGGTGAGAATTACGAATACACCGACATGTATGCCAAGTTCGCCAAAGAAGCCCGCGAAGAAGGTTTCGAAGAAATCGCTACTTTGTTTGAAGAAGTCGGCAAAATCGAAAAAGAACACGAAGAACGCTATCTTAAATTGCTCGCTAATCTCGATAAGGGCATCGTCTTCAAGAAGGACGGCGTCACCATTTGGAAGTGTCGTAACTGTGGCTACATTCATTCCGGCAAAACTGCCCCAGAAATTTGCCCAGTCTGTAAACATCCGCAATCTTTCTTTGAAGTCCGCGCTGAAAATTATTAATTAAAAGGTTCCACGGTGGCGAAAGCTAAAGTTGCGCGCATTCGGCGCATCATTGCAGTTTTATTGGCCGCCGTGGCTTTTTGTCTTTTCTTATATTTCAATCCCGACGCCTGGCAAAACCCTTTTCAAATCGATGTTGATCCCGAAGACGTTGCGCTCAAGGAAACTCAAACCGAAGCCACTTCTTTTCTGGCCAAGGATGTTCTCGAAAACCTTGCCGTCAAAGAAAAAGATAACTCCCAGAAGTATTATCGCAAGCTTTTTTACGACGATTGGAGCACAGCCGCCGACGGCTGCAATATGCGCGAGGCCATTCTCAAACGTGATCTCCATGACGTCGTATTAAAAGGCTGTAAAGTCCAATCCGGCATTCTTGACGATCCATATACCGGCCAGCCAATTAATTTTGTTCGTGGTCAGGAAACCTCGTCCGCCATCCAAATCGATCACGTTGTGGCACTGAGTAATGCTTGGGTTACCGGCGCATTATATTTCGACGAACAAACCCGTTACGATATTAGTCAAGATCCACTCAATCTCATCGCTGTAGAAGGGCAGGCCAATCAAGATAAACTCGATCAAGATGCCTCCACTTGGTTGCCGTCCAACACGGCTTTCCAATGCCAGTATGTCGCCCGCCAAATATCCGTTAAATATAAATACAAACTTTGGGTTACGCCAGCTGAAAAAGCTGCCATGCTTGAAGTTTTAGCCCGTTGCCCAGACGAGCCTACCGTAGGACTATCAGATTCGTAATTTGGTAATTATCCCCACTCACCGCTGCCGCCATCAATTGCAGTTTGTTGTTCTGGAGCCCGTTGTCTTGCGCAAAACTCATTGCGCCAAGTTGCATTTTGCCGAGCTTTCGCTTTGTGATTGCATCTAATCCGTCATTATCTTTTGTGTTGCGTCGGAACTTTACTTCGGTGAAATAAAACACATCATCTTTTTGTGATACGATATCAATCTCGCAGTATTTTGTTCGCCAATTGCGTGCCAGAATTGCATGCCCATGTGCTTTCAGAAAATCCGCCACCTTTTGCTCGGCGATATCGCCACTCCGTGCTGCTTTTTCGGTTTTATTACCCAATGTTTCTGTAATTGGTTTGAAACTCTTGCGATGTTCTGGACAGATGCCATATTTTTCAATCGCCGCTTTATGTGCTGCCGTGCCGTAGCCTACATGTTTTTCAAAGCCGTAAAACGGATATTTTTTCGCAATTTCCGTCATGTAACGGTCTCTTGCCACCTTTGCAATAATCGATGCCGCTGAAACTTCCGGCACTAATAAATCAGCTTTCTTTAATACCTGCACGTATGGCGATAATTGCGTATCGCTCAAAAAATTCACGGTGCCATCAATAATAATTTCACTATATGGTGCGCGGATTTGCTTAACGGCTTCGCGACAAGCCTTTCGTAGTGCTGCCGAAAGACCGATTTTGTCTAACTCGTCGGTATAAACCCAGCCCAGGCCATATTCGCATTTTTCGCTGATTTCGCTCGCCAGAGCCTCACGCTTCTTGGCGCTTAGCTTTTTGCTATCGGTTAAGCCTTCAATTTTTGCATCACCCAGAACGCAGGCGCCAACAACAAGAGGCCCCGCCCAGGGGCCTCTTCCAACTTCATCTATTCCTAAGATTGCCAATTTAGGCTTCTGCCTTTTCGGCTTCTTCTTTAACTTCCTCGGCTGGAGCTTCAGCGGCTTCTTCTGGAAGTTCGTTGACAGCTTTGCGATCGAAATCTTTCTGTGTCAAACGTGCAGACTTACCAGAACGTTCGCGGAGGTAACGTAAGTTGTTGCGGCGAACTTTGCCACGGCGGACAATCTCAACCTTTTCTACGAGTGGGCTGTGCATCAAGAAGCTCTTCTCAACGCCAACACCAGAGGTAACTTTGCGAACTACGATACGTTCGGTGTGTGATTGTTTGCGATCTACGCGGATGACAGTACCTTCAAAAACCTGAATACGGAACTTGTCGCCTTCCTTAATTTTTTGGGAAACACGAACGGTATCGCCGGTACGAACGTCAATCACGGCGCCTTTCTTCTGGGCATCTCCCACCATTTGTAATAATTCAAATGACATATTTATCCTTTACCTAATATTGAAAACTTGCTTCATTTTAGCATATTTTTACCAGTTTGAAAAGGGGTGACCGTAAGAATATAGCGGATTCTACTCAAAAACTAGCCGAGAATACCGCTCGGATACTTAAAATTATAGCATAAGCTCTATTAAAAGTCAATGGACACACTAAATTACGCGTGATACTTCATCGAGCGTCGTATCGCCGCGCAGGGCAGCCAAAACGCCTTTTTGTTCAAGGGTAAGCAGGCCTTCTTTTCTGGCAGCTTCTTCAATCATTTCGGTGTTTGTAAAGCGCACATCACCACGAATGAACTTTTGGATTTCTTCGCTAACAACCATCTGCTCCATGATTGCCGTACGTCCATTGAAGCCGAACGGGTATTTCTCGCTCTTTACTTCACGATAGAGCGTAATGTCATCAAGGTCATAATCGTGGTCGACGCCGTCTAATACGCGTTTAATGTATTCTGTTGTGGCTTTATCGGCCTTGTATTCTTCTTTATTGTCGGCTAGTTTACGTACTAAACGCTGTGCAATCAATAGACGAATCGAAGATGAGAAAATCGGATTGACGCCAATCATGTCGATCATACGCGAAAAAGCCGCTGAAGTGGAGTTGGCGTGGAAGGAGGACAATACTAAGTGGCCGGTAATTGAGGCCTGGATCGCCGTGCGGGCCGTATCGTTATCGCGAATCTCACCCACCATCACGACGTCAGGGTCAAGACGCAAAACTGAGCGTAGACCTTCAGCGAATGAGCCACCCTGGTTGGTCTGAATCGGAATTTGTGAAATACCGCCGATACCATATTCAATTGGATCCTCAAGTGTAATAATTTTTCGTTCAGTCGTATTTAAGGCATTCAAGATTGAGTAGAGAGTAGTGGACTTACCGGAACCCGTAGGACCTACCATTAACATTAGGCCACGCGGATGAGAGATAATATCATTGATTTTATCGCGCTCTTCTTCTGTGATGCCCAATAAGTCAAGGTTAAGTAAGCTTTCGTCGAAATTGAATAGACGCAGCACGGCGTCTTGTCCGTACATGGTTGGCACCATCTCGACACGAATGTTCAATAAGTGAGTAGCACCGTTGCGGGTGATGTCTTTCTGCATGTGGCCAGATTGTGGCCGTACTGAGGCAGTCGAAACGTTCGCGCGACTACTCAACTCGCCCATGAAAATACGGTATTTGTCGCGGCTAATTTCGGCGACAGGGTGTAAAATACCGTCAACACGCATGCGGATTCGAATTGTGTGGCGTAGGTTTTCAATATGGATGTCGCTTGCGCCAAGCTTATCGGCCTGATCTAGTAGGTAGTCGAATACCTTGTCGGTAGAAACTCGATCGAGAGTTTGCGAAACGGCTTCCAGCGTAGCACTATCGCCCTCGTCGGCAATCTTAATATCGTCATAATGCACCTGTTGTGGCGGATCATGGCGCAACATAAAGACCTGATAAGCAGAATTCGAAATCAGGTAAAATTCAACACGCTGGCCCTCGTCTTCGTAAGTTTGGGACAATTTATCAATCAGACTCTTTGGCGTCTGGCTGGTTACCATAAACTGGTAGGGGAGTGATTCGGCGCCTTTTTGGAGAGGAATAATGAAATCTTCGTGCATCTGCTTTTTGTCGAGCACGTCGCGAACTAATGGAAATTCTTTTTCGAAATCACGGGTGTCCAAATAGGCCATGCCCAAAATACCGGCACGCTTTCTAGTCGCGTCTTCTTCATTCTGCCTACGCTTGCGCTGGACCTCTTCCTCATTCATAATTTCATTGTATCATGAAAACGCTTATCGTTATTCTGTATAATATTCGTTCCACTTATAATGTTGGCGCGATTTTGCGTAGCTGTGACGGCCTT
This sequence comes from uncultured Candidatus Saccharibacteria bacterium, assembly GCA_946185175.1. Lineage (GTDB taxonomy): Bacteria > Patescibacteriota > Saccharimonadia > Saccharimonadales > Saccharimonadaceae > UBA2834. Next base: position 24,384 of record CAMHIH010000001.1, on the reverse strand, counting down.
GGAGTAGATAAGGTGCTTTTTGCCGGCTATACACCATTTCTTGACAAAGGGCTGCCGCACGAACAGGTCAAATTAAAGAAGCAGATTCACAAAACCGCTCTTGGCGCCGAGGATAGTGTTACTTGGGGTCGCTCCGAAGACATCCAGCAGACTATTGCTGAACTAAAAGAGCAACAATATCGTATTGTAGCCCTTGAACAGGGCGAGCATTCGATTAATCTGGCGGAGGGGTATTCGGACGAACAAAATATCGCCTTAATTCTAGGCGAAGAAGTTCATGGCATTCCGCAGGATATTCTCTCGCAGTGTGATGCATTACTAGAAATTCCAATGTGTGGTCAAAAAGAATCATTTAATGTCTCCGTCGCGGCTGGCATTGCGCTCTGGGAACTTAGAAAGACTGACCTGAACGATAAAAGAAAACATCTACGTACGCCAGAATGATGCCCACTACCATGATGTAGCCACGAATGCCATCTAGCCAATTAGCGATGTCTACTGCTATCGTGTCAAAGCTAAAGTAATAAGTTAGGATATCTGAAGCCAGGATGGTTAGCATGGCGCCAAAAATAATACTTTCTACGACACGCAAAATACCAAAAAGCCCACTTTTACCGGCTCGGAAATAGAGTAGGATTGGAATTAATATTACGAATAATCCATATAAGATGTGTTGAGCTAGAACCTCACCACAGGCCGGAACCCAAGTATGTATCGTGGTGGCAAAACTAACACCAAAGGCTTCATAGACCGCCAATCCAGCAATCATCGCCAAGAATGGTACCCCCACATTATGTTTTACAAGGAGAAAACACAAAAGAAGTGCAGCTAAGACTACGGCTAAAATCATAAGCATGATTATAGCATTTTTGGTTTTTTACTGCACCTCTGTTGCGGCAATTTTTAAGCGCCAACGCGGTCGCGATGCGGCGTGCGGGTTGCATTGTGCTCAACGTATTCAATCATCTTCGCGGCAACGTTGCGGCCGGTAACTTTCTCGATACCAAATCCCGGTGATGCATTCACCTCGAGTACGAGTGGTCCGCGTGCGGAACGCATAATATCAACACCGGCTACGCTTAGGCCCATTGCTTTGGCGGAACGAACCGCAACCTTTTCTTCGAGTGGAGTCAACTTAATTGGTGTGCCGCTACCACCTTTGTGGAGGTTAGAGCGGAAATCATCGTCCAAACTCTGGCGCTTCATGCTAGCGACAACTTTGCTGCCTACTACGAAAGCACGAATATCGGTGCCGGCAGACTCCTTGACGAATTCTTGTAGCAGAATATTGGTGCCACTATCGTTTGCGAGATAAAAGGCCTGGAGTGTAGATTTTGCCGCCTTCTTGGTCTCGGCTAAGACAACACCGTTGCCGTGCGTACCACTAGCTAGCTTGATGATGACTGGCGCGCCATCGAGCTGGTCGAGTAGTTGGTCGATATCGCCAGAGTCGCGTGACACCACGGTTTTTGGAATATCTATATCGTTCTTCGCGAGCAACTGCATCGAGCGTAGCTTGTCACGAGCACGCGTAATTGCGAGCGAGCGAGATAAGGTATATTCTCCCTGCATCTCTAGCTGGCGCACAATCATGCAGCCATAGTTAGTCATATGTGAAGCGATGCGTGGAATAATCGCATCGAAATGTTGGAGCGGTTTACCTTTGTAATAGACTAAATTTTTGTTTGGCTCAATTGAAACGTAGCAGTCTTTGTATTTTACAACTTTTACTTCATGTCCGCGCAACTCGGCCTCTTCCTTTAGACGCTTGGTCGAGTAGTTTCCTGTACCATTCGATAAAATAGCGATTTTCATTTTATAAGTCCTCTTTTACGAAATATTTTTGATAAAACTGTTCCGGATTAGCTTTTAATTCTTGATTCAATGAAAGTGTTTTGTCTAATGGGGGCTTCATGTACTGCGGTGATTGGCTTACGTCAACTAAGAATTTATTATGCAGTGTACGCCGGCCAATTAAAACCGGGTAAGTATGAGTTGATCGGTCGCAAAGGCCAAAATTGACCCTAATAGCACGTCCGCCTAACTTGATTCTGATTGGGACCTTGAACTTAATCGTGACATCTCCCGAGGCGCTTTTTACGCTGGCGACGCTAAAGTCTTTGCGCTTGATTGCTTTGCCGGTATAAAAAGGCGAACCCTTATCGAAGAGTTTAAAAACAAGCCTACCTTGTCGATCGAGGTGGATGTCGCTAGCCCAAATTGCGGAGCCGTCGGCGCCCGTGTCGATTTTTGCAGGGACGTTTTTGATATTACTCATGACGTCAATATAGGTGTCACGCCCAATCATACTTAGTTGTTTCATAGCTTTAAACTCTTTTTTAAAACCAAACGAATTATACCATTTATGCTCAAATATGTCAAAATAATCGTATTCAAAAATCTTGAAAATATGTTAAAATATAGAAAACGGGAGAAGAGAAGTGAAGAAGGAACTATCTCAAATTAAGCATGCGCGCAGCGCGAAAGAATTCCCAAATATTGATTTAGCCGAAGATGAGTACGTGATCCTGAGTATCGAACGTTCGAAACTCGGCATTATTGTTATTTGGTTCGTCGTTGGCTTTTTGGCGGTTGCTTTGACAACCGCTGTAATTCTTTTAAGTAATACGGCTACGATTGAAAATTCGTATTTCAATGTTAACGCCGCCTCTAAAGGCTACTTGGCGCTCGGTGTTGTAGCGCTCTATTTCTTGTTAATTTTCTGCGGCATTGTTGGCCAATCTATCTACAAGTCTAATCATATGTATATTACGAATCGTCGCGCCATCCAGACCATTCGTACCTCTTTATTTAATAACTCCACGAACATTATTGAGCTCGCTAAAATTGAGGATGTTTCCTATCGCCAAACTAGCTTATGGGATCATATATTCCAGATTGGAACCCTCAGAATGGCGACCGTCGGTGATGAAACGACATATACCTTCCCGTATCTTGACACTCCGCACGACGAGGTTGATCAAATTTCGAAACTCGTGCAGAACACGCGTCCAAAGAAATAAAAAATACCCCTCGTGGGGGTATTTTTTAATGGCGGTTAGATTTTACGTAATCTTCTTCCTTTTCCATTTCGGCGCGTAGCGTGTATTGTTTGCATTTGCCATCCTTACAGTCGCTTGCCTCGTATTTATAGTCGCCACCTTCTTGCCAGAGGTTAATTCCCCACGGATCAGTAAACAAATTTGGATCTATCCAACGTAGAGTCTCAGCCTTATCAAGCTTTTCTGGGTAATAGCCGTTTTCTTCGTAATATCCTTCTTCGAGTGCGTAATACATCGCGTTAATGGCTGTTTTACGCTGATCGTCGCGATCCATCGCGTCGACGGTGTTCTTTTGGAAGAAGAACAACACAACGAAAATTCCCACAAACACTATACAAAGGATCAATTCTAGAACAGTAAATGCTTTTCTCGTCTTCATGTCCTTATTTTAGCACAAGAAAATACCCTCTCAATGGTAGCACCAACTGGGATCGAACCAGTGACCTTAGGCTTATGAGTCCTACGCTCTAACCAGCTGAGCTATGGTGCCACTATTGAGAAGGTATCTCTCTGAATACTATAGCATAAGATAGACGTTTTGCCCACCCTTACTTCTGCTTTTTAAAAACTACGGCCGTGCGGCAGGGCAGATAAATCTCGAATCCCTGGCCACGTTTTTGCTCGTCCTTTGTTTCGTAGATATATTTGTAGTCAATCCGGTCTTGGCCACCGCAATCTTCATCGTCGGTAGAGAATATAGCCTTATATTTTCCAGCACCAGTAGGGTGAGTCGGCAGGAAGAAGCTATTTGCCGAACGATTAGGGTGAAAATTAAAAGCAAAGAGTAATCCCCCGCGCTCAAAAGCGATAATTTTGTTGCGATTATCAATCCAGAGGTTTTGTGCCTCATTTGTTTGCAATAGCTTATTTTTCTTCGCAAAATCAATCATTTTGTTGTCGAAATTTTGTAGCCACTCGTATTTCAGGAAGCCATTATCGGCCAGTGACCATTGTCGCCTGGCATATTTAAAGCTCCAACCGTTGCCTTCACGCGGAAAATCAATCCATTCTGGATGTCCAAACTCATTGCCCATGAAGTTTAAGTAGCCCTCGCAGGATAAAGTTAGAGTAACAAAGCGGACCATTTTATGCATATCGATTGCCCGGTCCATCGATAATGAATGATAGTCCTTGTTCATGCCAGTGTACATTTCGGCGTCCGCCATGCGGAAGATAATCGTCTTGTCTCCTACCAGGGCTTGATCGTGAGATTCGCAATAACCAATACTTTTCTCGCCGGGGCGGCGTGTACTTAGTTCATGCCAAAGCTGATTCATATTGCGCGTGTTGTCGCTATCTTTGGTTAGAGTTTTAATCCAATAATCTGGTACACCCATCGCGAGGCGATAATCGAAACCAACGCCACCGTCTTGGATCGGGATACACATACCAGGCATACCGCTCATTTCCTCGGCAATTGTCACGGCGTTTGGATTAATCTCATGGATTAAGGCATTGGCTAGCTGCAGATAAGCTACCGCATCAGTATCGGTGCTGATGTCGAAGTATTGTTTATAGCTCGTATAATCTACACCCAAACCATGATGGTGGTAAATCATGCTCGTAACGCCATCGAAGCGAAAGCCGTCAAAATGATACTCTTCCATCCAGAATTTTAGATTAGACAGCAAGAAGTGGATTACATCGTGTTTGGCGTAATCGAATAACTTAGTCCCCCAGGCTGGGTGATTTCCCTTACTGCCGGCATGGAAGAATTGCGTTTGCGTGCCGTCAAACATATTAATACCTTCGGCGGTATTGTTTACGGCATGTGAGTGTACTACATCCAAAAAGACGGCCAAACCTAATTTATGAGCCTTATTTACGAGGTACTTCAAATCATCGGGTTCGCCGTACCAACTAGATGCGGCAAAGAAATTTGAAACTTGATAACCAAACGAGGCATAGTAGGGGTGTTCTTGAATAGCCATTAATTGGATAGCCGTATAGCCATCCTTTACGATTCGCGGTAAGATGTTGTCGGCAAATTCGCGATAGGTGCCGATGGCTTCTTTTTCCTGCGCCATTCCGACATGAGCCTCATATATCAATGGGGCCGTGATTTTGCGATTACGGTATCCGTTATCGGTCCAACGGAAAGCCTTTTCTGGGGCCCAAATTTCTCCGACAAAACCCTTCGTAAGCTTATCTTGTGCAACGCGGTGAATGTAGAGCGGAATGCGATCGAATTTGCGACCGCGGCGTGTTACCTGGACTTTGATTTTTTGCCCATGTTTCAATGCGTCCTTACCTTTGAGTTTAATTTCCCAAACTCCAGATTCCGTGCGGTGCATCGGATGCGACCAGCGATCCCAATTATTAAAGTCGCCAATCAGGTGCATTTCGTCGGCGCCGGGTGCCCATTCGCGATAAACCCAGCCAGTACTAGTGCGCGAAAAACCAAAATACATGTATCCATTAGCGAAGCTCGCTAAGTCATCATTGCCTACCAGTTCCTTGCGTAAGTCTAGATAATGTTGGAGGCGGTATTCTAAATCATTTTCATATGGCTCAAGCCATGGGTCGATTTTCAGGATTTTGAGTTTTTTGTTTGCTGCCATCAGTATTTTAATTTTAGCATGGCATCTTTAGAAATCAGTATCACAATCGTTGCAGTGGTGGTGTGGCATGTTTTCAAATACCGTACAGCCGCCCAAGACAACCTTGCCATCGTCGAGGTCTTTTTGTAATTCCGGCGACATAACCGGCAGACCATGTAATATCTTTGCAATATTCGTACTTTTGCATTGAGGACAGGAAAGTTTTGCGGATTGATCTTCGAAAAGTTTTTTCACTATTTCTTTTGGGATATTTGGCATAGTCCTCCTTATACAAAAAATGGCGGAAGGAGTGAGATTCGAACTCACGGTGGCTATTAACCACGCCGGTTTTCAAGACCGGTACCATAAACCACTCGGTCATCCTTCCACTTGTGCAATTATATCATATTTAAGATACAATCTAAGCATGAGGATGAAAATCTTTAAATTCTACGAAGACTCGATTATTCCACAGTATCAAACTGCCGGCGCTGCTGGCTTTGATTTTTGTGCACATTTAACTGAGCCATATACAATGCAGCCAGGCGAAATTCATGCTTTTGATACTGGTGTTGGCGTTGAGATCCCTGCCGGTTATGAGTTACAGATTCGTAGTCGTAGTGGTCTGGCCTATAAGCACCACGTCTCATTACTGAACGGTATCGGTACGATTGACTCGGATTATCGTGGCGAAATGCGCGTTTTACTTAAGAACCACAGTGATAAAGAGTTTACGGTCGAGCCGGGTATGCGAATTGCGCAGGGTGTTGTCGCGAAATATGAACATGTCGAATTTGAGGAAGTTGCCGAATTGTCTGAATCTGAGCGCGCCGGTGGATTTGGTAGCACTGGCCTAAAATAAAAGAAAGCCTCCCGGAGGAGGACTATTCTTTAATTATATCACAGATTGGCTAAAAAGTCAATGCTTATTCGGCATTCGTATGAACCGCAACTACATCGTCTAGGTCGTCAATCGCATCAAGAATTTTCTCAACTTTTGGTGCAGTTTCTTCGTCGATTGGTACAGTGTTATTTGGCACATACTGTAACTCTGCGGAATCAATCTCGTAACCAGCTTCGATTAGGGCGGAGCGTACTTTCATGAGGTCGCTTGATGCCGTGTAAATAGTTGTGCCATCATCTTCGTCGGCGATATCTTCAGCGCCAGCATCGAGAGCCGCCATCATGATTTCGTCGCCCTTAGCTTTCGTGAAAATTACGCCTTTGCGCGAGAACTGGAACATCACCGAGCCAGGATCCGCCATGCGACCACCGTTCTTTTCGAGTGTATGGCGTACTTCCGGCATCGTGCGATTCTTGTTGTCGGTTGCAACTTCGATAATGATGCCGACGCCACCTGGGCCGTATGCCTCATAGGTCTCCTCAATTAATGCTGCGGCGCTTTTATCTGCGACGCGAGCAATAGCACGCTCAATGTTTGCCTTCGGCATATTTGCTAGGCGGGCCTTTTCTAGGACCATTGCGAGGGAAGGGTTCATAGCGGGGTCGGTGCCACTCCGCGCTGCAATCGCGATTTGGTTGCCGATCTTCGTAAACAACGCACCGCGCTTTGCATCAACTACGGCTTTTTGGCGTTTGGTGGTTGCCCATTTGCTGTGTCCGCTCATGTCTTCCTTTCTTGTAATTATTTGAATTTATTATATTGTATCATCCTGTTACTTTTTGTGCCACCCCTTATGCAAAAACATTAAACTCGTGCTTTTTTAGATGTTTTTTGCCTGTTATTTTTGAAGAAAACTAACAAGAGGAACGTATATTATGCGGTATTACAGAAAGATGAAATTTAATCAGCATGAGCTGGTCGAGCTAGTCGAGCAGATGGATGGATATATCTGGTGTACTATCGATGCTCGACGTGGCATCCTTTCGGCCGGAGATGATTTTATGCCAGATATGCGCGACGATTTGATTATTCGGCGCAGCAAAATTGAGGATATTTTCGGTTTCGGACTCAATCTTCGTACGGGAGAAATCGATTACCGTGTCAGCATAAATCGACGCAATCCAACGGTTGGTTGTAAGGGGATTATTCCACCCGAGCGCAAAGAACGGATTGAAACTCTCGTACATTATTTCTTTGATGGCCTCGCGCCATATGTGGCTGAGCGTAATCGGCCACGTTACTCGCGAAAACCGGTCGACATGCAGTTTGCCAACTAGATTTAAAGATATCAATCAGGTAAAATATAAAGAGAAACAAGGAGGTACAAGTGGCTAAGAAAAATCCAGATGCGGTGGCGGCAGAATCTGATAAAAAACCAAAAGACAAAAAACCTTCCGTTGAAGATGAAGGTAAAAAAGAAGCTCTAAATCTAGCTTTGGCACAAATCACGAAGCAATTTGGTAATGGTTCCATTATGAAATTGGGCGAGCAGTCGAAAATTGATGTCGAACTTTTTTCGTCTGGTTCTCTGGCGCTAGATTTAGCGCTTGGCGGTGGTTATCCGAAGGGGCGTATCATTGAAATTTATGGCCCAGAATCATCCGGCAAGACCACATTGGCACTACATGCCATTGCTGAAATCCAAAAGCAGGGCGGCCAGGCGGCCTTCATCGATGCCGAGCATGCACTCGATCCAGCCTATGCACGCAAGATTGGCGTGGATACTGGCAACCTATTAATTTCTCAGCCAGATAACGGTGAACAGGCGCTCGAAATTTGTGAAACGCTTGTACGTTCTGGCGCAGTGGACCTGATTGTTGTCGACTCAGTGGCGGCGCTTGTGCCACAGGCGGAAATCGACGGCGATATGGGTGATGCTCAAATGGGCTTGCAGGCTCGGTTGATGTCGCAGGCGATGCGTAAGCTCACTGGCGTCATTAGTAAAACTAAGGCCACCGTTATTTTCATTAACCAGATTCGCATGAAGATTGGTGTGCTATTTGGCAACCCAGAGACTACGACTGGCGGTAATGCGCTTAAGTTTTATGCATCCGTCCGTGTCGACATTCGCCGTATTGGCCAAATTAAAAATGGTGACAATATTGCCGGCAACCGCACCAAGATTAAGGTCGTAAAGAACAAGATTGCGGCGCCATTCCGTACGGCCGAGTTTGACATTATGTATAACGAAGGAATTAGTAAGACTGGCGATATTCTCGATTTAGGCGTTCAATACGGCATAATCGATAAAGCTGGTGCTTTCTTCAAATATAACGGCGAAACAATCGGTCAAGGCCGCGAAGCCGTTAAAACACTGTTCAAAGAAAAACCTGAATTAGCGGACGAAATCGAAGCCAAGGTACGCGAAGCCGCTAAATCAACTGAAGATTAATGCTCGAAACAATTACAATTTATGACTCTGATGTAGCGGAGCCACAAGCTTCATTACATCGTGTCACCGACATCAAAGAAGCGGTACGCACTCAAAACCGCGTTAATATTTATGTTGATCAAAAGTTCTTTTGTTCACTTGATATTAGCCAGGTGGTTGATTTTGGTGTCAAAATTGGCAAACAGCTCAGCGATTCAGATTTAGCTGAGTTGAAGCATGCTTCGGATTTCGGCAAGCTATATGGTCGCGCATTAGAATATGTCTTTTCGCGTCCGCATTCCTCTAAGGAGATACGCGATTATCTCAAACGGAAGACTTTGAGCCGTAAAATAAGAGTCAAAAACCGCAAAACGGGAGAGTATCAAACCAGGGTTAAAGAGGGCTACGACGCGACATTAGTGCCACTTGTTTTGGACCGCTTAATGGAGCGTGGGTATATTGACGATGCGAAGTTCGCTGCATTTTGGGTCGAAAATCACAACGCCAGAAAGGGCAGCAGCCTTAAAAAGCTACGTCAGGAGCTACAACAAAAAGGCGTATCCGCGAGCATTATTGATGAGGCGCTATCTTATAGCGACCGAGACGACATAGGCGAGCTACAGAAAATCATCGCCAAAAAAGCCGCACGTTATCCAGACCAACAGAAATTTATCCAATATTTAGTGCGGCAGGGTTTTAGCTATTCGGATGTTTTGGATCAATTATCATCAATGTCATCTTCGACAGGCGAATAGTCCGGCTTGCGAAATGGGTTCGTGAAGTTTGGCACGAATTCTTCCGCCTCTTCTTTAGCGGTTTTCTTTTGCGACACGGATACTTTTTGTTTATCGTGCATAATTGTGACTTTGTAGTCATCAATTTCGGTAATTTGAGACCGGTTTATTGTTAGCTGAGCGTCTTTTAATGATTGCATGAATGGGCGTTGCACGATAATCTGGAAAATTGTCAAAGTGGCCGAATCTACAGTGTAATCTTCGATCCTGCCGATTTTCTTTTCGCTACGACCCTCGTGTGAAACCACCTTTAGATTAATTAAATCGAAATTTAATCCCAAGACATCATTGAGACGAATCACGTCTTCCGGGTTAACAAAACGGTCGGCCGAATCGACAACGATTCCTTGCATACTGATTTCGCGGACGTCTTCTGCCATTAAATAGCTACCGATTTCTGGATCGGAAAGTAATGGCCCCTCAAGTTCAAAGGCGATAATATTGAGGTTTTCTGGATCAATGATAGGGCGTTTTACGGAGGCAGTTTGTCCGCCGATATGCAGACTTAAAACTGGCATCCCAATCAATCTCGAACCAACCATTAACATTTTCTTTTCGCCTCCTTATATGGAATAATTGTACCACATGAACCGATATATTTTGGCCGTTTCGGGCGGTATTGACTCTGTTGTATTGCTGGATATGTTTGACTGGCCAAAAGACACCATAGTGGCACACTATAATCATGGCATCCGCCCAAGCGCGGACGATGATTGTGCTTTCGTGGAGAAATTAGCGCATCGTTATGGATTTCGCTTCGTTTCGGAAAGAGCTGCGTTGGGGGCGCAATGCTCTGAAGAGTTGGCGCGACGCAGACGCTATGATTTTTTGAGGCGTTTAGCATTGGAACACGACGCCGAGATTGTTACGGCGCACCACGCCGACGATTGCATTGAGTCGATTATTATTAATTGTTTGCGCGGTACTGGTTGGCGCGGTTTAGCTCCATTTGGTAATCAGGAGATTTTTCGCCCCATGCAAATGTTGACGAAAAGCGATGTTTATCGGTACGCCGCTCAACACAAGCTGCGCTTCCGGCTCGATCAAACCAATAATGACGAGCATTATCTGCGCAATCGTATCCGTCAAACAGTTTCAAAACAGTTAAGTGCTGCGCAAAAAGAGCAATTATTGAACCTTTATCGTCGCCAAGTCGATCTAAAGGCGGAAATAGAAGACCTTTTATTGCAGTTAGTGGGGGAAGGAAAGATAATATCGCGCGAGTTGCTTGACCAAACCCAAGCACCGGAGAATATTGAATTGTTGCGGTTTTTCTTACGCCGAAATGGTTGTACGGTGACTTTGCCACAGGCGGAAAGATGCTTGCAGGAGATAAAAAAGTATTCTAGCGGGAAGAAATACAGTATCGATAAAACGCACTTTTTAGTTGCGGGAAAACACAACTATCACATCCAATAACAATAGCCCCACCTCTGTTAAAATTGCTCACAAAGAGCTTCTATGGTAAAATATGGGCGTATGAGAATACGTAAAACGAGAGAAAATCTCCCGTTATTTATTCTTGGTCTAGTGATCGTCTTTTTGTTTTTTGGCATTTGCCTAAAACAACAAGCGTTAAACGCGCGCGCCACTTCCGACCAATCAAGCTCCGAGGAAGAAACGGAGCAGCATTTTGTGACTATTTATGACAACGAGCAGCGTACTATCTTGCGTAGTGATGCTAAAACCGTTCGCGAATTGCTTGATCGAGCCGAGATTTCTGTTAATGATGGCGACAAAGTTGAACCAGGGCTTGATGAAGAAATTAATGCGAACGAGTTTAATATTAATATCTATCGAGCGCGCCAGGTTGTGGTACGAGATGGATTAGTCGAGACGATTATTTCTACCCCATCAACCGATCCCGAGACTATCGCTGCGGATGCTGGCATTGAGCTGTTGACGGCTGATGTAGTAGAGCTAATTCCATATGATAAATTTCTTGAGACTGGCATGACGACGGTTTATCAAGTCGTACGCGCAAAGACCATTAGTCTAGATTTTAACGGCCAGCATACGACGATTCGCACTCAGGCAAAAACCGTTAATGATTTCTTGCAGGAACAGGATATCGACAATAACCCAGAAATTAACTGGGTGTCGCTACCTGGTGACACGAAAGTGGTTGATGGTTTAGCGCTTTCGGTCTATTTCCAAGGCAAGCATACGATAACAATCGAGGAAGATATACCATTCACTGAACGCGTTACTACCGACTATTCTCTAGACTACGGTACACGCAATGTGACGCAGGTGGGCGTACCGGGCAAAAAGAGTGTAGTGTATGATGTCGAGATGCGTGATGGGCAGATTCTTTCTCGCACCTTCATTTCAGAAGTTATTATCACTGAACCGGTAGAGCAACAGGTGACTGTCGGTGTGAAGATTAATTTGCCGGCCGGTTCACATGAAGATTGGATGGCGGCAGCCGGCATTTCGGCCTCCGACTATGGCTACGTGAACTTTATCATTTCGCACGAGTCTGGCTGGCGCACGACTGCATCGAACGGACGTTATTATGGCCTGTATCAGACCAGCCTTGGTCGCTTGCAGAGTGACTGTCCAAATTGGCAAAGCGATCCAGTCTGTCAGCTTCGTTCGGCTTCGAGCTATGCTAATGGTCGTTATGGCAGCTGGGCTGGAGCCTATCAGTTCTGGACGAGCCATAATTGGTGGTAAAAAATGGCATTACAAAATAAGAAGTCTCTCGGCCAAAACTGGCTAAAAAACCGGGACATTTTACTTGATATTGCTGATTTAGCAAGCGTCGACGGCGTTTCTGAAGTAGTGGAAATTGGCCCCGGTCTTGGCACGCTAACTTCGGCGCTTTTTCAGTTTTTTGATAAAGTGACCGCGATTGAAATCGACGAGCGTCTTGCGGCTAATTTACCCAAATCATTTCCGGGTAAAGACCTAACGGTCATAAACCAAGATATTCTATCTTTAGATCTTGAATCGCTGAACCTGCCAGAAAAATACGTTGTTGCAGGGAATATTCCATACTATATTACGTCGCCAATCATTCAAAAGTTCCTACACGCTGAGCATTCGCCTGTAAAAATTGTTTTACTAATGCAGAAAGAAGTGGCCGAGCGATTAGTTGCTGGTCCTGGCGACTACTCGGTGCTGGGTTTGTCGGCTCAAATTTACGCTAAGGTCACCGCTGGGCCAGTCGTTAAACGTGAATTTTTCACTCCGCCACCAAAGGTTGACAGTCAAGTAGTTGTCTTCGAGCCATTGGCCAAACCATTAGCCACCGAGCGAACAATATCGCTCATCAAATTAGGTTTTACGGCGCCGCGCAAGAAACTAGTTACCAATTTGGCGGTAACTACCCATTTGCCGAAAGATAAAATTGCGCAATTATTTGAAGCACAGAATATCTCAATCGATGCGCGTCCGGCTGATTTAAGCATTGAAAACTGGTGCGAACTTGAAAAAAATCTCAAATCAATTTAAAATAAACATAACTGGTATTATATTAAACTCAACTGGAGATAACTAATGGCGCCAAATGATCCAAACTTAAACCCAAATCAAGATGTTGCAGGGGCAGCTCCAGAGCCTGAACTCGAATCTACTATTGACGCCGTAGAATCTACCGCAGCCGAAGCGGTTGCGGCCGAGCCAGTTCTTGATATGGATGCAATTAATGAAGCAGTCGCCGCTACCGCCAATGAGGGCAACAATATCCAAAATACTTTAGACGTTAACGACGTTAGTCTCGACGATGTGCCTACCAGCGACGCCGAACTTCAGCAACAGATGGATGATAATCCAAACATGAGTTTAGCTAATGGCGGGGATGCCGCAACGGATACTCCATCTGGCCCAGTTGATTTTACGAATACCACTGATCCGATTGATAACGCAGCTACTAGTGATGGTGGCGCACCTAAAAGCGAAGAGACCGCCGGTTTCGTCGATGGCGATTTAACTAATGAAGCGCCATCTGCTGAATCAAGCGAACCGCCAGCAGTCGCCGCTAATGTTGTTACTGCGCCTGGCGCCAAAAAGAGTAATAAGCCACTCTTTATGGCTCTTGGTGGTGTCGGCATTTTTGCAATTATCATTATTGCAATTATTATCATCATGTCACTCTAAAACATCTTTTGCATAATCTATCAAACGCTAGCTTTTTAAGGTGTTATAATGTTTTTTATGAAAGAAACATATATCACTACAGCAATTCCATATGTCAACGGTAATCCGCACCTTGGACATGCTATGGACTATCTTCTTGCGGACGTGCTGCGTCGATATATGATAATGTGCGGCAAAACCGTGCGCTTGCAGGCTGGCACCGATGAACATGGTAGCAAGATTTTTAAAAAGGCAGCCGAGCAGGGTATACCAACGCAAGAATTTGTTGATCAGAATGCCGCCAAATTCCAAGACTTTATTCATTCGCTTGGTGTTGAATATACGGATTTTGTTCGTACGACTAATCCAGATCACAAAAAACGCTGTCAAAAAATTTGGACCAAACTATCTGATCATATCTACAAAGACAAATATGAGGGTTGGTATTGTGAAGGTTGCGAAAATTTTGTTACCGACAAGGAGCATGACGAAAATAACGGTGTTTGTCCGGACCATAAAAAACCATACGTTAAGCTCAGCGAAGAAAACTATTACTTACGAATTTCTGATTTTAAAGATCAAATTCGTGAGGCTATTGAGTCTGATGAACTAAAAATTACACCTACTTTTCGTAAAAAAGAATTTCTCAATCTCCTTAAGGATATGCCAGATGTTTCAATTTCTCGACCGAAGAATCAGGTTGAATGGGGCGTTGCTGTGCCTGGCGACGAATCTCAGGTTATGTATGTCTGGATTGATGCGTTGGCAAATTATATAACAGTGCTCGGCTACCCAGATAAGGATATTTCGGACACGTGGCCCGCACATACACAGATTGTCGGTAAGGATATTTTGCGCTTCCATGCTGGTATCTGGCCAGCGATTCTACTCGGACTTGGCCTACCACTACCAAAGAATCTTTTGGCGCATGGCTTCATTACGGCAAACGGCGAAAAAATGTCGAAATCTATCGGCAATGTAATAGACCCAGTTGAGATTCTCGATAAGCACGGCCTAACTCCATTCCGTTACTATTTCTTACGCCATGCTTCTACTACGGAAGATTCCGATTTTACGTGGGATAAATATGAAGCGTCATACAATGAACTCGCCAATGATTTAGGCAATTTAGTGCAACGCTTAACGACTCTCTGTAAGAAGAATGAAATTGCGGGACTCGAGCGCTCTAATCTTGAAATCGACGGCTTCGACGAATTAATGGAAAAATACGAATTTAATAATGCTTTTGAGTTAGTCTGGAAAGAAATTCAAAATCTGAACAAGCGCATCGACGAGGAAAAACCTTGGGCGCTTGCAAAGACTGACCCAGACGCCGCCCGCCAAGTTCTTGCAAAATTATCGAGCGACTTGCTTGGCCTCTGCGACAAAATGTCTCTCTTTATTCCAGATACAGCCGAAAAGATTGCCGGAATCTTTACGGCTGAGCAAATCACACCTCCGGCTGAGCCGCTGTTCCCAAAAGCCTAATACGTTTTACTGGATGAGTAGCTAATTGCTCATCCAGTTTTTCTTGCCACTTAAAATGTCGTAGGTTACGAGCTTATAGTTTTCGAGCACTTTCGAATCGGAAAGCGCTTTGTCTTCCAAGTAGGTTGAGGCCAGAATCGGTTCCTCTTTGCAGACGTCATCGAGTAGATAATATAGTTCGTCCTTTTGGAAATTAAAAACATTAAGCGCAGTATTGACCATGCAGTTTGGCGTAGTGGTCGGCAAGTGCAAACTGGTATATTTGTAGTCGAAGTTGGCGTAAATAAAGTATGGCGTTACGCGAGATAAATCGCGTTCGGCGTTTCTTTTGCTATCGTTTGTAATATCAAATAGACCCGCCGCATGGTCGCCATAAAATAACACTACAACCTTTTTGTCTAATCCCTCGAGCTTGTCGATAAACTCTCCTAAATATTGGTCGGAGGTATGGAGGCTTTGGTAGTAAGTCGCGATTTGCGATTTTCGCTCGTCGCTGAGATCGTCGTTAGTTATCGTAAAATTCAACTCTTCATAAGTATCGGCATTGTATGGTGTATGATTTTGCATCGTGATTAATGCTAGGACTTGGTTCTTGTCTGTCGAATCTAGAATGTCATAAGTTTCTTGATAGGCTGAGCGGTCGTTAATATATTCGGACTTGCCATCATGTTCTTTGTGTTTCATCTCTGTGTCGCTAATGAAGCTATGGAAACCTTCGTTAGCTAATGCAATGTTGCGCTTATACATGCCGTTATTGTATGGGTGGATGGCGGTAGAAACGTAGTCCTTCGCGGTTAACATTGATGCTATTGACGGGATTTCTCCAGCTTTCGGAATCAGGGCAGTATAAGGCACCGTGTTAACCCAATAGTTCGTCAAGCCTGTTAGTGATTCAAACTCAATATTGGCTGTACCGCCACCATAATCGAGACTATACATCTTGCCGCTCGGATATTTTTTCTGTAGTTCGTGTAGAACTGGCGTTACGTCGCCACCCTCATGGTGATAGTAATCCTCGAATTTCAGTCCCTGGAATTCAACGCTAGGGTCAAAGAACGACTCGTTTAGAATCACCACGAAGCTGACATTTTCGTCCGCCATATCTATGCGGTCGGTATTTGCCTGTTCGGCAATTGCGGTATAATGGGCCTTTATTTCTTTTATCTCTTCGACACTGTAATCATTTGGCTCATCGAGTTGTAATTTTTGCAAGTTATACAAAAAGCCTAAAATAAAACCATTGTCGCTATAATTGCGATTCTGGTTCCAGGCAATCAGGGTCGTGCCAAGGAAAGTATCCGTATAGCGTTGGCCATCGTTGTGTCGCACGAAGTCAGTGCATACAATCATCAGCAATACAGAAATCAGTAATACAGCGAAACGTTCAGTGATAATATGGCGTCGGAACCAAGACTTTTCTATGGCTTCCTTGCCGTAAATTATTTCTGAACGCTGTTTTAGAAAGCGATTCAAAAAATACATCAAGACCCAGAACAGCAAAATCGCAACAACCAAACGGGCAATTGAGCTAACGCTGACGAATTTTGAGAGCGACGATGCCTGGCTCGCGAGCTGAAAATCTTCTGGCAAAACTGGCGTGCCGCGTGAATTGTATTTATTAATATGTATATAGGTTAATATCGTGATAAAAGTCCACATTGCCCCAATCACGGTGCCTGGTCGACGAAAGATAGCCCACGCCGCAAAAACGCCAAGCATCATTAAATATGCGTTAAACAAAAATGCTAACGGACTGCCGAACACGAAGCGCCATGTATATTCCCAGTTATGGATGTAATAACGATATTCCAAGAAAATGGTCAGCAAAATCGCGACAGCCGCATAAAAGAGCACTCGTACGATATTTTTACTAATAAAAGGTTTAATTTTTTTCACCATTAAATTATAGCATGAGACCTCGGTTAGAAATGGTTCACGCTTGTGCTTTTTGAAATGAATAATTGGCGATATTTTATTGGTATGCGGCAAAGAATACATTCATCAGCCATTCCATTAACTTTCGCATTAACCTTTACTGCTAGCTCGGTAATGACAAGCGTCCTAAATGGGGACTTCTTATCGTATTGGGCAATATGAATAATCGCAACTTGTCTTTTGGCTTTATCGTTTTTTGTTTCTAGGTATGGACGAATATTTTTTTCTGGCCTTGCGGGCGCATTGTTTGGTTTAATGTCAATGTCTGGCATAGTCGCTTCACGTAACTATGTACAATCATTCGCTGAACAGACTATTACGATAACTGGCATTGTCGCGAATGATCCCAAAATCCAAGAAAAAGAGGTCAGCTTTTCGCTTGACCACGTATATCTTAATTATAGCACAAAAATGCAAAATAGTCAAGTATACGTTAAGTTGGGCGATACTGCAGAGCGGTTCGAAAAGTCGGATAAGCTTACCCTGAAAGGCAAAGCCTTGGATGGTTTTGGTTATTATGATTTATACCTTTGACATCCAGAAATCATATCTATCAGCAAGCCTAGCCCGCCAGATTTATTTCTTAACATGCGGCAGGCGTTATCAAGTAATTTGCGCGAGCAAATCACCGACCCTGACCGAGCAGCACTGGCTTTAGGTTTTTTATTGGGCGAAAAGAGCGGCATGCCCGAAGAATTGACTCAGGCTTTGCGGGCGGCGGGCCTAGCGCATGTGGTGGTTGCATCTGGATTTGCGCTTTCCATAATCACGAAATTTGCGAAAAAGTATCTTAAGCTCGTTTCGCGTTTTGCGATTGTAGTTGGATCAATGCTTTTAATTGGTTGCTTCGTTTTGCTGTCGGGTTTTAGTGCCAGTTTGTTGCGTGCCAGTCTAGCTACTTGCTGTAGTCTAATGCTCTGATACTTTGGTCGGCGGATGCATCCCGTCCGCCTATTGGCATATGTGGCGGCGCTGAGCGCTGGGTTATTCCCGGAGAAGTTTTTGAGTCTTGGTTGGCAATTATCATTCGCTTCATATGCAGGCATTTTATTGTTGCTTCCGCCCCTAGAGAAGTATTTTTATCCAAATCATCGTCCGGGCTATATTGCAACCATGGTGCTCGTGTCGATTTCGGCGCAGCTGAGCTGTTTGCCTTTAAGTATATATAATTTCGGCTCAATCTCATTACTGGGCATTTTGTCGAATTTAATAATTACGCCATTAATTGCACCAACGATGGCGCTGGCGTTATTTCTTGCTATTGGTTGCAATTTCGCGCCAATCGTAATGTGCTTAGATAAAATTCTCCAATTGCAGATATCGGTTATCAACCATGCGGCGCAGATACCGTGGGCGACACTCCAGATAGAGAATAATCAGGGGCTTTATTTATTTTTGTATGTTCCAATTGTTGGCATATGATTGTTGCTTAAATGGCGCACCAGGTATGATTATCGTCCGCGCTACGGCCTGGAAAAAACTCAAGATTATGGTAAAATATTTTTATGTTAGTGAAGTCGGAGCAACAGATGATTGAATATGGCGAGCGATTTGCTGAATCTTTGCATGCTCCAATCGTGATTGAGTTGCTCGGCGATGTTGGTGCCGGTAAAACCACTTTTACGCGCGGTTTAGCGAAGGGGCTGGGCGTCAAATCAACCGTGACTTCACCATCTTTTACTATCTCAAAACTCTATCAGGGTGAAAAATGTATTTTAGCTCATTATGATTTTTATCGCCTGGACGAACCTGGTTTAATGTCGGAAGATCTAAATGAGTCTATTACGGATGGCAATACAATTACAGTTGTTGAGTGGGGCGAGAGTATTAGGGGAATTTTGCCAGAAGAGCGCAAAATCATTGAAATAAAGTATATCGACGAAAACACACGGGAAATAGTTGAAAAATGAAATTATATCTAGATTGCTCATCACCAAAAACTATCCTAGAGCTGGACGATAAACACTATGAGTGGGAGTCTGGCCGTACGTTAGCGCGTGACTTACATAAGTTTATTCATGAAAAACTAGTTGAGAACCAAGCCGATTGGCATGATTTAACTGAACTTCATTATTTTGTTGGTCCAGGTAGTTTTACCGGGCTTAGAATAGGCGCGACGGTCATAAACGCCCTTGGTGACCAACTAAAAATCCCAATTTATAACCAAAGGGGCGAAAGACTTGAGCTGGTTATACCAGAATATGGCCGCGAAGCAAATATTACGCCACCGAAAAAATAATCCTTCTGTTATACTATACTCAGGGGGATTTAAATTTTTACTGATTTTAATGATTGATATGCACCTTTTCTTGATAATTTGAGTTTTGTGCATAGGAAAGAAGGGAGATGGATTTTATTCCAATTGTAATCGCCTTGGTGCTTGGCGCCGGAGCTGGCGTTGGTGGTTTTTATGCTTATAACAAGCGCAATGAAAATGGCGGTAAAGATAAAGCCGACGAGTTAATTCGTAAAGCAAAACACGAAGCGTCGGAAATTGTTTTGAGCGCAAAGAAAGAGGCTTCCGATACTCAATCGCGTGCGCAAAAAGAAGAAAACGAACGCCGCAAAGAATGGAAAAAGAACGAGGATCGTTTAATTGAGCGCGAACTGACACTCGATAAGAAGCTCGATCAAATAGACAAGCGCTCAGAAAATTTGCGCAAACAAGAAACTGAGATCGAGGAACTTAAAGACGAAATTCGCGGTATCCGCACAAAAGCGCAGGAAAAGCTCGAAAAGATTGCTGGCCTAACTAAGGCTGACGCCAAAGAGAAGCTAATGGCAATGACTGAAAAGGATATCCGCGAAGACTTGAAGGGACTAATCGTAAAAGAACAAAAAGCCTACAACGATCATATCGATGAAACCGCCGAGGCGATGCTGTTAACTGCCATGGAGCGCATGTCGTCCGAGGTGACTGCCGACCGTACGGTGACGAGCCTAAAATTACCAGATGACGACATGAAGGGTCGCATCATTGGCAAAGAAGGGCGCAATATCCAGGCTCTCCAACATGCTACTGGCGTGGATGTACTAGTTGACGACACGCCTGGCATGGTTGTTCTCAGTAGCTTCGACCCGATCCGTCGCCAAGTTGCTCGTTATGCGCTTGAGCGCCTTATGAAAGATGGTCGCATTAATCCATCCAGTATTGAAGATGCCGTGGCAAAAGCCGAACGCGAAATTGAAAAAGAAGTTGTTCGCGCCGGCGAAGATGCCGCGCGCGAAGTGGGCGTCGTTGGTATTCCTAGCGAAATTTTGCACCTGCTCGGTGAACTAAAGTTCCGCACTAGCTATGGTCAAAACGTATTGTTGCATTCCATTGAAATGGCTCATATTGCCGGCATGATCGCCGAAGAAATTGGTGCCGATGTGCGTGTTGCTAAGACCGCCACTTTGCTTCACGATATGGGCAAAGCCGTAACTCACAAAATCGAAGGTAAACATGCCGAGATTGGTGCTGAGCTAGCTAAAAAATATGGCATGGAGGATCAAGTTGTCCACGCTATAGCCGCACATCATGACGATGTTGAGCCTACTACGCCGGAAGCAATTATCGTGAAAATTGTTGATGCGATTTCCGCTGCTCGTCCAGGCGCCCGCAACGTTTCTGCTGAAAACTTTGCTGAGCGCATGAAAGCGCTCGAAAACGTGGCGACCAGTTTCCCTGGCATCGACAAGGCATACGCAATTTCTGCCGGACGCGAAATCCGTGTAATCGTTGAGCCAAAACAAATTGATGATCTTTCAGCATTGAAATTGGCGCGCGATATTGCCGATAAGATTGAAGCCACAATGCAATATCCTGGTGTCATCAAGGTCAATGTGATTCGCGAAACCCGCGCAATTGAATACGCAAAATAACCCATTTTTTATCTAAACAGTCTTGCTGCTTATGCTAAAATAATGATATGAGCGCAAATGACGCAAAACCTACGGGTGGTGAAAATAAAGAGGTGGCGAAAAAGAAATTTAACTCGCCAAATATTAAGAGCGCGGCCGACGAGGTCGTGGCGGAGCCGCAACTTTCCGAAGAGGAAGCGCGGCGTAAGGCGAAAGAGACTGTCGTCATAGATGGTATTCCTATTGACGAAAAAGATATTAAATTTCGCGCTAAGGATATCAAAGAGGCCGATACCGGTATGCTTTTTGTGAAGGTTGAAGGCGCCGAAGAGCGCAAAAAAGCGCTTATCCGCGACATGGAAAAACAGAAGGCTGAACTAATTCACAAAGAAGAAGAGCTAAAAAGGCAAACCGCGCGCACTGAACAAAAAGCCAAGAGTAGCGTTAGACATCAAGCGCGTCGAAAGAAGATTGCCGATACATTCTGGGTCGGAAAAAAGAAAATTGTCACTATTTTGGTTGCCGTATTTGTTTTTGTTTTGGCAATTGGTGGACCACTTTTATGGCGTGATGTTATTGCGCCGGCAATTGAAGTTAAGAAAGAGCAAAAATCTCATAGTGAAAGACAACAAGACTATGAGTCTTCGCAGGAGACAAAGGACGAAGCCGACCGTATTCTTGATGAAGGTGGCCGAGATGAGGCGTCATATAGCGAGGCGAAAGGCTTAATAGAAGAAAAAATGGACAATGCTAATAGTGACGAAAAGTTATATTTGTCCATTCAGTATGGTCGCCTAGTTTACGAAGTTGAAGGTAATTCTAGTTTAGCTACCGATAGCATGCTTAAATATGAAGAAGAATTTTTGAGCAATTGTTCGGAAGCCGCACTCGTAGATTATTACAGCGCCATTAGCTCATTTTATGGAAAAGATACGGATGAGTTTAATTATTATGAGGCTAAATCAATTGAGCACAGCGCGAATCGCGATGTGATTATTCATATTGACGATGGCGGCGCAACACCAAATGAGGGACGAAGCGATGAATAATGTGCGAAAAATGTTTTCTACTAAAGCTATTATTATGATTGCGGTTATTGCTTTGCTTTTTGCAATTACCCCGCAAATTGTATTTGCAGAATCTTACGGCTGGATTAGTTCTGGCGGCGTCGGCGGCGGCGGTGGTGGCGACGATGAGAGGAGTGGGGAATGCTACGGGTCGGACTACGCTTACCGTGAAGACTGTGCTGGCGTTTCTTGGATCTTTTATAAATACGTTGGTGGCGAAAGTTCTAAGGGCAAAAGCTTTTCATTCAATGACGTTATTGGAGGTGGCTCAGTAACAATTCCTGGCACATGTGCTACCACCGAAGGCGACGAGGCTGGTTTTTGGCACTTGGGTATTAATGCTCAGGGGCTTAGCGCAAGCTGGATGGATAAAAGTTACTTTCTGGAACCGGGCGCAAAAGGCAGTAGTGGTGGCCCTGATCACGGCCTGAAAGGCTATACCGACTGGTATCATTCATATGAGACGTCGGCGAATAAATGGGGGCACTGGCAAACCATCAGCTGGGGGCGAGTTCCCGAATGGGCGCCGTATAAGATTCCTTCTGGCGGTGTTACTGGCGATTGGCGCTATAAATGGTATAGCAACTCCTGGCATAATATGTATAAGGCCACTAAGTTTGGGACTAAGGCTGATGTATATGAGGACTTCAAGATTGCCTACAGCTATGTAAATGGTACAACATATGACACTAAAACCTATAATCAGTCTGGCTCCAAGGGTTTTCCTGATATTTTCGCATTTTGTTACGGTGATTATATGACAAAGAAAACCGCAACATATGATGGTACTAGCACGGTTGAGGGCAGCAATGGCGACCTCTCATCAAATGGCGGCGCGTATAGTATTACTTTCCGTCATAAATTAAAAAAGAAAAGTGCTGAACCATCCGATTATAATCCTGGCAGCAATTGGACTACCACGGTAACGGGAGGAGGCACTACTGGTTCTGGCGCATGGAGCCTTACGAACAGTTCCTTTACCGAAGTGAAGAATGATCCAATTACGGGCACACTCGAGCCAGGAGAAAGTAAAACTTTCGAACAGTATATGACTTACGATAGTAGTGTCGTGTTTGAGGACGGTCAAACGAAACGCACTCAGAGTACAACCGAAGTCTCAAGAACTATTTCTCGTAAACGCGCTACGTTCACGGGCTCAGTCACTGGAAAAGTCGGCGATACGGTTAATGATGGTATTACTCCGGTTGAGGTCACCACATCGACCGCTACAATTAGTTTCCAACATGTGATTAAGCGCGAGAATATCTCGAGCACCATTAAAGATGAGGCTGGCGGTACCGCTCGCACTCAATATCATACTGCGGTTACCGGTGCAGATGCGCGCGGCGTAGACACGACACCGAAAGGCACGGCCCGCACGAATACTTACACGAATTATCTATCTAAGGGTAACTCTCAGACTGTAATTGCGTATTCTGATGAATCATTCACCGTTAATCTACTGCCAGGAGAGACAAAAACCTTTTGTCAGACGCTTTATTACGACGGCATCGTAGACGCCACGAATGGAAATACGGAATATAACACGAGCGCCTGCGTGAAGGTTCGTCGCAAAGACGCCAAATGTCCCGGTAATATTGAGTATGGCGTTGAATCTGGCAAAAACTACGGCTCAATCAGCGTAACAAAGAATAATGGAACAAGTTGGGCTATTTCGTCGCCAACTGAACCATCCGACTTCACCCTTAATTCCCATAATGCAACCGTTGAAGCCTGGACAAAACCGAACGATAAGGTAATTTTCAAGGAAGAGATGTGCGAGGGGGCAGAGCTAAGCAATCAATACTTTGGCCGCAATATAGGTATTAGTTATGACATCGATGCCACAAGCGGCTATATGAGTGGGCTTGATACACATAGTTGGAATAACTCGTCTTTGCAGGGGTACGCAAACGTCGGAAAAGGTATTTTTGCGGGTAATTCGTACAGTGCAGCCACACAGTCGCCTGCATCTTCGAACTATACTATCTCAAATAGCCATTTAGGCACTTCATTCTACCAGCGCTTAACTTGGACGGATCTCTGGATGTCGGGTGGTAGTGCGGTGCCCGCACATAACGCTTCTTGGAATAATACGGCAACAGCCACGGTCTATACGCCATACAACTACACGACCTCGCTTTATACCGACGTGAATCGTGTCTATGGTCTTGCTGGTACCGTAGCGGGCGATATTTCATTGACATATTCCATAGATAAGCGCGCGAATCCTAAGGTGACATCTTCGGAATATGCTACGCGCTCCAAGAAAACGAAGTACCAATTAATATCCTTTA